>JAQBYJ010000068.1 GCA_027622555.1 Verrucomicrobiota bacterium | reverse complement strand
CATGCTACGATGATCTACGATCCTTTAACTGTTGGACATAGATCATGCTACGATGATCTACGATCCTTTAACTGTTGTAAGGGCGAAAAATAGGAGAAGGTTTTTCATGATTTAAATTGATAGATGAATACAGAAGAAGGAATTGGCAAAAACTAAAATCATTGGACGTAGATCAAACCATCCCTACCCTATGTTGCTACCTCGCTGTCCAACCACCGTCGATTGAGTAGGCACCGCCTGTGCAAAAGGAGGAAGCGTCTGAAGAAAGAAACAAAGCCAGCCCACCGATTTCTGTAAGTTCACCCCAGCGGTTCATAGGAATATTGGAAACAAAGTTTTTAAACTTTTCCGGGTCGTCGAGAAGCGGCAAATTCATTTCGGTGGCGAAAGGTCCGGGCAACATGGCATTAACCGTAATTTTCCAGGGCGCCAGTTCGATAGCGAGCGCACGGGTCATGTTGAGCACGGCACCTTTACTGGAGTTGTAGGGTGTGCGATCGGCAAATCCCACCACACTAAAAATGGAAGCAAGGTTTACGATCCTTCCGTACTCCTGCTTTTTCATCAAAGGCGTAACCGCCTTACAGCCGAGCCAGGTTCCGGTCACATTCACGTCCATGACCTTTTTAAATTCTTCAACCGGAACTTCGTCGATAGCACCCCGAAAATTGATTCCGGCACTGTTGATCAGAATATCCACCGAACCCAACTCCTCGTTTACCGACTGAACTGCCCGATTGACTTTTGCTTCGTCCAACACGTCGCAAACCACGCCCATCGTTTTTCCATCACCCAATGGCTCCAGTATAGAAACCGCTTCCGCATTGCGATCGGCATCGCGAGCAGCCACGGCCACGGACGCACCAGCCTCAGCAAGTGCTTTCGCCATTTCAATTCCAAGTCCCCGGTTTCCACCGATTATTAGAGCGTTGCGATTAGTGAGTTTGAACTGGTCGAATATCATATCTCGGCAGACTAACAGACACTTTTCAAAAAGGTTGAGAAAAATCGTCCCTGAGAAAAGGAAATGTGCTGGAACCTACTCAGAAACGAAGACGGAATTGGGGGAAAATGCAGGAAAGCTCACAAAAAAATTGCGAGAGAACCCGATACGCCATTACTTGTCGTGTAGAAAAGATACTGTTCTTCTATTCTATGAACCCAAAAGAAAATATACCGAATCCGTTTGAAGGCTTCAGCAGGCGCTCCTTCGTAAAAGCAATGACCACTGCTCTCGGAGCCAATATCGTTTTTGCGAATTGGATGCCCAAAGGCCTGGTCCCCGTTTTGTTGGCGCAAACTTCGGAGCCATTTAGCATTCCAGGTAAACCAGGGTTGACCATTTTAAATGACAGGCCCCTCAACGCCGAAACCCCCGCACATCTCCTAAACGACGCCGTCACACCGGCCAGCCGATTATTCGTCAGAAACAACGGACTTCCTCCAGTCAATGCCGATCCCAATACATGGACCTTAACCATTGGAGGAGAATCGGTCGTTAAAACGAAGACCTACACACTGAAGGATCTGAAAACAAATTTTAAGAACATCGAACTCGCACTCACCCTCGAATGTGGCGGAAACGGTCGCGCTGAGTTTTACCCTCCTGCCAGCGGAAATCAGTGGACGGTAGGAGCCGTGGGTTGCCCCGTTTGGAATGGTGTACGACTCAAGGATGTTCTCGAAGATTGCGGCATTAAGAATGACGCAGTCTATGTGGCCTACCACTCAGCTGATCAGCACCTCAGTCAGGACCCCAAAAAGGATGCGATTTCCAGAGGTGTTCCAATCGCAAAGGCACTTGAAAAAGAATCCATGATCGCCTGGGGAATGAATGGTGAACCTCTACCTGAACATCATGGATACCCGTTGCGTATGGTTTGTGGCGGATGGCCTGGATCGACATCCGGAAAGTGGGTTAAACAAATTGATATTCGTAACATTGTTCACGACGGAACGAAAATGACAGAAGGCTCGTATCAAGTTCCCAAATTCCCCGTGAAGGCTGGAGCATCGGTTCCGGAAGAAGATATGAAAATCATCGAGTCGATGCCGGTGAAATCCCTTATCACTCACCCAAAAAGCGGGGCGGAAATCGAGGTTAAGGACTCGCTAAAAATCAACGGTCATGCCTGGGCAGGCGATCTGGCCGTTTCCAGTGTTTCGCTCTCAATCGACTTTGGGCAAACCTGGATTAAAACAGATCTTAAAAAACCCATCAATCGCCTGGCCTGGCAACAATGGAGCGCCAAAATAACATTTCCTAAAAAAGGTTACTACGAAGTATGGGCACGGGCGGTTGACTCGGAGGGCACCTCCCAGCCGATGTTAATTCCGGGCTGGAATCCCAAGGGTTACTTGAACAACTCCTGCCACCGAATCGCTGTTTATGTTGCCTAAGATGAAAACAAAAATGCTGTGTCACATTAGCGCCTGGATGGTTCTATTTACGTTCCTGTTTGCCCTAAATGCCGAGGAAACAAAAACGGATCCGGCCACCGGCCTGATCATCGCCGACAATTGGAAATTAGTGGCGACCCACTGTATGCTTTGTCATTCGACAAAGGGTTTTACCGCCGTTCGGCTTGATCGAAATAATTGGGAAAAAATTATCCGGATGATGCAGGAAAAAAACGGCCTGTGGCAACTTGGGGACATCGAACCAAAGATCCTCGATTACCTGGAAACAAATTACGGCCTATCTAAAGAGAATTATAACCCAAAAATTCGTCGACCTCTCCTGGATTGATTGGAGCGACCATCTGACCCCGATAAGGGCTTTACCAAAAAAGGACTTACTCTCCGACTGGCCAATTTTCCGACTCGGTTCTAGCCGAGGCTAAATAGGTTTCGAATTTTGCTACAAGTTCTGGATACTGAGTGGCGATATTCCTCGTTTCACTTTCATCTTTGGAGAGATCGTACAGCTCAATCGGCAAGCCGGGGGCCATTCGGACAACCTTCCAATCTTTCCATCGAACCGCTTGTTGAAATCCGCTTTCAAAAAATTCCCAATACAGGAAACGATCATTCGATTGCGGTTTACCAAGTATCGACGGAACTACACTGACTCCGTCCAGGCCCGCTGGTGAAGTAGCTCCAGCGAGGTCAGCCAAGGTTGGTAACACGTCGGCAAAGTACCAGGGGAAGTCATTCGTCTCTCCGGCGACCACCCTACCCGGCCAACGAACAATCATGGGCGTACGAATACCGCCTTCATAAACATCGCGCTTACGGCCACGCAGTTTCCCGGAACTATCGAAGCGACCTTCCCAGCGTTCGGCAGCTCCGTTATCCGAGCAAAAGAAGACTATGGTTTCCTGATCGATATTTAGATCTTTTAACGATTCAAATAGTCGGCCCATGTCACGATCAAGTCGGGTGATCATTGCCGCATGCACTTTTTCATCATCCGACCAGGGTCGGTCCGTGTATGGAGCCGTATCCGGTATCTCATAACGACTGTGAGGAACCGTAAAAGGTAAATACAAAAAGAAAGGCTCATCTTTATGCCGTTGAACAAATTCAAGCGCAAAATCCGTAAACAGGTCGTGTGAATAGGTTCCCTTTTTCCCCTCCAAATTATTGGGGTAATCAATTCGTTCCTTATTCTTCCAAAGAAATTCGGGGAAATAAGAATGAGCCATCCGCTGATTGAGATAACCAAACCATTCATCCCAACCTTGATCGTTTGGTTCACCACTTGTACCAGGCTCACCAAGACCCCATTTACCTGACATTCCGGTCACATAGCCGGCTTCTTTCAATACTTCCGCAACCGTGATGTCTTCCGCGAAAAGAGGAACACGTCCCTCACCACCGGCCAAGCCCACAACACCAAATTTCCCAAAGTTTCCCCGCACGGTTGTATGCCCGGTATGAAGCCCGGTCATCAGAACTGATCTGGATGGAGCGCAAACCGGGGACCCCGCGTATACCTGGGTAAATCTGAGGCCTTCCTTCGCCATTTGATCCAGATAAGGCGTTTGAATTACCTCCTGACCAAAGGAACCCAAATCACCATAGCCCATGTCGTCCGCCATTATAAAGATGATGTTTGGCTTTGATCGTCTAGCGGAACCATCAGGTTTGGAACACGCTTGAAACAGCCCCAGAATGAAGACACTGAAAATGACCAAAAAGGGTTTATTTGAAGACCAGGCTGATTGTTGCATTTCGACAAAAGTAGGAAGTCACTTTAGGAAAGCAATCGATTCATGTTATCTTTTTTTGAGGACGGATTTGTTAACGGATGAACCTTCAGAATTGAAACAATGTCGATTCCTCCAATCCAGGTTAAACTCAATACTCTTAGACATTGGCATCTTCATTATTGCTAAACGGTTTATTCATCGGGATTATCCGAAATCTTCTTTCAGATCAGCCTTACCCTATGAGTTCCGTTTCAAACAACACACGCCCGACTAAAATTCGTTGGCTGGTCTTAGTCTTGGCCTCCCTGACATCGATGATGCTTTATCTTCATCGCTACACCTGGGCAGTCATCCGTCCTGAACTTGCCCGTGAGTATGGATTTACCAATACCGAGCTGGAGCGGATATTTGCATTCTTCAACTTTTCCTACGCCACCGGTCAAATTCCCAGTGGAATTATTGCCGACTTTTTTGGTGCCCGATTTTTTTTAGGTTCAATCATGTTTGGGTGGTCGCTTTCTTTAATCCTGTTTACAGTGGCCGGATCTTATTTTGCTTTTTGTGCGTCCAGGTTGATTTTTGGAGCCGTTCAAGCTGGTGCATACCCCAGCCTTAATAATCTTTCCAGAAACTGGTTTCCCCCAAGCAACCGGACCACGATGCAAGGATTTGTTGCAAGTTTTGCCGGACGTGCAGGAGGTGCTTTGGCTCCGATCATAATGGCAACGGTTTTAATGAGCTATTTCGGATTCGATTGGAAAACCGCCCTTATCATTATGGCTATGGGAGGCATGTTTCTAGCGCTTGCTTTTGTGGTTCTATATCGCAACAAACCGGATATCGATGGAAGGGTCAATCAGGCCGAACGGGATCTTTTTTTAGAAGACACTTTATCCAGTAAATCCAAACGTAGAGTATTAAGTTTCAAGCAGGCGATTAAAAACAGGGCACTGTCTATCATGGTATTTGCCCAAGTTGCAAATGCAGGAGCCGATGTCGTCTACACTTCTGTTTTGGGCAGCTATTTTCTTTCGAAGCAAATTTCGTTAGGCGAGATGGGCATCTACGCAAGCTTCCCTCTTTTTGGTGGAGCATTAGGGGGGTTCTTCGGTGGTTTCTTAAATGATTACCTAATCAGGAAAACCGGTAGCCGCAAATGGGGAAGACGCATCATGGGATCCTCGGGAAAAATTATAGCGGCCATAGTTTTATTTCCCACCATAGCTCAAAATAATGTCCTGGCCATCGCCATAGGTCTGTTCTTTGTAAAGTTTTTCAGTGACTGGTCGCAACCAACCGTCTGGGGAACCTGCACAGATTTAGGTCGTCGGTACTCGGCAACCGTTTTCAGTATTGTGAACACAGCAGGTAATGTAGGCGCTATCCTGATACCCTGGTTTTTGGTAGGCCCACTATTAGACCACTACTCAACCATTGAGTTGGTTAACGGTGTTTCAGAAACCATTACCAATTATTACCCGATGTTTGTCATGGTTGCCATTTTATATGTGATAACCGCACTATGTTGGCTTACCATCGATAGCACAAAACCAATCGATCCGGACGACAAACCTCTGGAGGCTTGAAAGCTCACTGAGCTCATAGAAGGTATAAGCACCCAACTCGGCCGAAATCCAACCCATTCTCACCTGACAACTGACACCTTCAGTTTTCACCCTGCGGCTTCACCGCCTACCATTCTGCCACCGAACCGTCTTCGTGTCGCCAGTCGCGAGGTTTCCAGGCAAAGCCTTCTTTGTCATTTTCGATAACCGCCTCTTCGTCGATATCGATTCCGAGTCCCGGAAGTTTCGGCAAACTTAGATAGCCGTCGGTAATATCGAAGACATCCTTGTTCTTCACACAGTCGAGCAGATCACCCGAGGTGTTGTATTGCATTTTTATCGACATCTCCTGAATGACAAAATTGGGCGTGCAGGCATCCAGCTGCATGGAACTGGCCAGGGCCAAAGGACCCAAAGGACAATGGGGTGCTACACCGATGTCATAAGCCTCGGCCATAGCCGCGATTTTCCGTGTCTCCCAAATGCCACCAGCGTGGGATAGGTCCGGTTGAATTATATCAATTGTTCCTTGTGAAATAAGCTCCTTAAATCCCCAACGACCATAAAGCCGTTCACCCGTCGCCAACGGAATCGAAGTATGTCGAGCCAGCTCCGGCAGGAAGTCCAGATGCTCAGGGAGCACTGGCTCCTCATAAAACATGGGGCGATATTGTTCCATTTCCTTAACCAAGGTCTTGGCCATCGATTTGTGAACGCGCCCGTGAAAATCGATTCCGATGCCTACATCCGGGCCTACCGCCTCACGTACTGCGGCCAGACGTGCCACGGCTGAATCTATTTCGCCATAACTGCCAATGCGTTCGCAGGCACCTACTGCATTCATCTTGATATTACGAAACCCTTGCTCCAATCGAACTTTTGCATCTTCGTCCGAAGTTTCAGGATCGTCCCCGCCAACCCAGGCGTAGGCTTTTATCTTGTCCCGAACAACGCCACCCATGATTTCGTATACGGGCAGCCCCAATGCCTTGCCGCGAATGTCCCACAGAGCCTGCTCAACCCCGGAGATGGCACTCATCAATACAGGACCACCACGGTAGAAAGTACCACGATACATCAGTTGAAACAAATGCTCAATCCGACTGGGGTCCGCACCAATCAAAAATCCTTCCAGCTCCTTTACCGCAGTAATGGAAGTTTCAGCCCGGCTCTCGACAATAGGCTCACCCCACCCTGAGATACCTTCGTCGGTCTCGATTTTTAAAAACACCCAGCGGGGCTTAACTTTATACAGGGTAAGTGAAGTAATTTTCATAGAAAGAAATATGGAACAGAGCTTAAAGATAGCCCTCGGAGAGGACTTAGAACAATCGAAAGTATATATGGAAAACGGACAAGACAATATGAACCCGGCAAAAGGCCGCCTGCACCACCTGGCAATTCAAACCCGCGACTGGGAGGAATCCAAGCGCTTCTATATCGACATTCTGGGCATGGAACAGGTGGGCGGATTTCAACTGCCCCATCGCGAGGTTCTGTTTCTCAACATGGGTGGTGGAGATTTGATCGAACTGTTTTCTCCATTAAAGGACGGAAAATACGACCTCCCCGATTACGATAACACCTCCTTGACCATATTTCATTTCGCTCTAGCCGTTGACGATGTGGATGCCGCAACAGAACGTTGCCGGGATGCCGGTTACGCCGTAAGGATCGAACCGAAAGTCTTACAGCTCGAAGGGATTCATGCCCGATTAGCTTTTATTATCGGCCCCAACGGTGAGCACGTAGAATTCTTTAAGAATCTTTCGGATTAAGTTCAGCGACGAACATAGAAAATACAATTCCCTAAGAAGGGAACAGATTGCGGTGCCATGAAGAAATAGGGCCAAATATTTCTTTAACGTGTTTCGCTGTTTTACTCCCGCCGCGTTGGCTGTCTTTAAAGAGAAGCAGTCTTAAATCCATTTCCAAGCGGAATTCAAACCGATAATGGCAATCCCGCATGTTGAGTTAATACTCTACATCGAATTTTCCAATCTCCCAGGCGACAGCCATTAAGGCTACGATCACTATTAGGAAACATTTCAGAAAAAATCCCAAAGCAAAACAACCCAGTGCAAATCCAACAAACAAAAGTGCTACAAGGCTTCCCCAAATAATCTTCTTCATCAGGTTGATTGAAAAAATTATCAATGCCAAACCAATGGTAAAGACTCCTGAGGAAAGTAAAAGAATTCTCAGGTAAGGAAGACGATTTTCAGTATCTATTGCATCCAGATGAAACGTAGATCCCATCAATGGGAGCGATACGATCGCGACACCCAAAAGGCCGACGGCTAAACTAATAGCGGTTTTTCGAAGGTCCAAATTGCGAATATCTAATTTCCTAAACTTTATCCTCCGAATATCGATGTGCATGTATAACAATTATTTTTCCAACCTTCTTACTTGGATTCTACAGTGTCCTGAATCCAGATTTAAGACATATCTCCAAATTAGCATAAATTACAAGCACCCTTAGTTTGATTTCTTGGGCGTACCCAAGAAACCTTCCCTTCGCTGAACCGGCGACTTTCTCCATTATCTGTAAAACAAGTTTACCCACCTATAATTTGAGACTGGAATCTAACCGGGCAGATATAAAGTAAAAGCGGGAAAAGACAAACCCGGTGTTATTTAGAGTTTCCTGAAAAACTAGGTAGTCCTTGAAAAACGTGAGAAATCAGTCACCTTTTGGTGGCTTAGGTGCACGGAATTATTAGTATTAGCCTTCAAATCCGTGCACCTGCCATGTATCGAAATGACCCTGATCAAATAGAATACGCTGATTTCTATACTGCCGCGCATCATGTTTTGAAGAGGCAGTTTCGCCGAAACACAGGAATAGCACCACGTATCGATACTAACAATGGTCCAAAAAACGCAATTCTTGATGCGCGGCAGTATACCTGCCCTTCGGAGGCAAGCTGTTGTCCTCCAACCGTTGGGTAAAGCTAGTGGCCCTGGTTCCGTGGGGTGAAGTCGAAGCGTGTTACAGTCAAAGCCTTGAAGGAACGGGAATGGGAGCCCCTGCGAAGAGCGGACGAATCGCCTTCGGAACGCTCATGATCAAGGAACGCCTGCGAGTGACCGACGAGGAAACCGTCGAACAGATCGCGGAGACCCCTTACCTGCAATACTTTTGGGGACTGTGCGAATACCGGCAGGAGTGGTTGCTTGATCCGTCGATGATGGTTCATTTTCGCAGTCGTTTCGGTGAGGTTCTTTGTTGGCTCAAAATCCAGTGCGCGGAGTGCCTCATTACTCTCGTTACACCGTCAAACAAACGCCCATTGAGTTCGGCGCTTCCAAGACTTGTCCGAATCCTCTTACAGCACAACCTGAAGGAATCACCTCTCGCTGCCTGAGTCGGACTTTTTCAGGAAGCCCTATTTAGTTTTCCCAGTTCGCGGACATAGGGGATGTCGCCTTTGCGGTTTTTCTTCGGAGGGATCACCGCGATGCCTCCCACAACAAGAATAGTTTGGCGGATGCCGTCGCGTAGGCTTTATCCGCTAATATTTGGACGCCCGAACAGTCTTTGGGCAGAACCGCATCGAAGCTTCTTGCGGTCGCGTTCATTGCCGCAAACAAGAGTCATTGAGGTCGCGCCTTGCCCAAGGCGTTTACGCAAGCGCTAATCTTGGTGTTACGGCCTTTCTAGGTCTTGCCAAGCCTCTGTTCTTCGGAGCTGAGGGTCGATCGGGTCGAATCCTGATGAGCCTTCACATGAGAAGCATTGATCATTATTCGGTGGGCCAGATCAGGGTACCCGGCGGCTATCATCCGGAGCAATTCAGTCCACAGTCCGCTCCGGCAGATGCGGCTGAACCAACGCCACACGCTATTCCATTTTCCATACCTTTCGGACAACTGGTCCAGATCGAACCCGTGCATAAAATCCACCTAATACCGTCCAGTTTTCCATCGAGATCCTTAAACTTTCTGCCCCGCATACTGGTACAATACCGGGTACTTTACGTGTCATTAATTTTTTAGGCCCGCTCGAAGTATAACGGGCATCTCCGATGATCTGTGCTTTATCATACTGGCCACATAATACTGTTATATGTTAATATGTAATTGTTTTTCGTATTTTCATTTGTCCGCGCGCCTAGTCAATCAGAAGACATTCACACACATTCCTTCGCAATTATTCAACTTTTACTTGATCAGTTGGCTGTCTCCTAAACTTTGGCGATTCTTTCGTTTCTGACATCCACTGTACCGAGGTCTTGATCGCCAACGAAGTGAAAAACAATCACATCCGACTGAGGAAAAATTTGTAATTTTGCGAAACCGGTATTGCCAGGACTGTTCCCACGGAAGCTCATGCCCGGCGTCCGGTTTCCTTACCGGTCCTGCAACTCTTGTCTGGAATCTGACCTTATATCAAATTCGATTTGAAATGATCATATCGTGCAGCTCATTCTGGAAGCAGCGCAAGGCGCGTCAGCCGGATTGTATCCAGATACTGCCCGGCTGACGGAACGCTGCGAACTTCCACAATGAACGCATCCCTATGGGACAGAAGGTTTGGGGGCATGTACGGCGTTCCCTGAGCTTGTCAGGGCCTTGGCCCAACCAAGCACAGCAGCCTTGCTCATGTCGAAAAAGCCTTTTTGCCATTTTATCATTTGAAATCAAATTTGGTATTACTTCCACTTTCAGAAAATACAGAAATCGGATGGACCATTTACGGAGGACTTTGTGTCCTTAACTGGCCACCGACGGGTTACACAGAATTAGCTAAGGGTATTTCTTAACCGTCGCTAAAACCTGATCGAACTCTTCAAGGCTCAGTTCGCGTACGGAATCAATCGTTACGAGGTGGATCTTTTTTCGATCGGTGCGAGATGATTGAACCCTGATCCAATGTCGCTTGTGTAGGCACTAACGGTCATCGCAACCGTAACTCCGCCCCCACGCCCTGGTCGCTCTACATAGAAAGATTGTAATTTCTCGTGGAGTTCGTCGGTTGATTCGAGCCACCAGGGACCCTGCCCTTCCATTGTATAAAAGTGATTCATTTCAAATCCACTTTTGTAAATACCCATGTAGGTCTGAACGTTTTGGCCAATAGTTGGTTGTTCAGAACTCGGCGCAACCGGGGTAGTTGCGGGCACAGCTTCTGCGATCGGACCAGTCGCGGTTGGAGTAGCGGTGACCGGTGGTTCATAATAGGAAGCTGGAGGCTTTCTGAAATTTGCCATTACGAATACACCAATCACAAATATAACGAGAACCATGTGAAGCATCAGCGGAACGGAAAAGAGCCACTTCAATCCTGGACGGGATCTCATTCTACTCCAGGCAACAAGTGCCAAGATCACGGAAAGAAACACCGCCGCCAGTTGCCACATGAAAAAGGCACCAACTCGATCCAATCCCCGCGTAAATCCATCGCCTCCGGTTACGGTAAACCGCGGCAGCACAAATGATAAAATAAAGACAACAATCCAAGCTACTAAAATCGAGAGGGCGGACTTTGGTATCTTCATAAGGAAACTTTCACTTCGGATTTCACCAAATTAATTTAGGCGAAGCCGACCGCTGAGTTCAAGGCGAAGTTGAAGGAAATAATTCAGCGGTTCAGCGGTTCAGCGGTTCAGCGGTTCAGCGTGTGTATATAAACGCTTCAACTGTCTGTTAAAGTTCATTCGGCTTAGACGGTGCCGAAAATATACATTCACCAGCCACTTCGATAAGTTCAGGGCAGGTATGCAAACTTCTACTCATGAATTTCGATTCCACAACTGTAGGAGCAAACTTGTTCGCGACCTGGAACTAGACAAATATAAGGGTCGCGAATAAATTTGCTCCTACAGTTTAAAATTCCGCTTCGACACAGCTGTGACCACCGCCCTCGCCATGTTTTTTCGCATGTCAGCCAAAGTGGCCGAATGGTCCTTTGAAGAAACCAGGTTACGATGCTCTTCAATGTCATTTTCCAAATCGTAGAGCTCCTCCCCGCCATCAGGCCAGAGCGCGTAGCGCCAACGATCGGTTCGAATGGCTTTTCCCAAAGTCTTTCCTCGAGTCACCACGGTATAGGCAACTTTCTTACCCGGAGCATTAGGATCCTTGAAATTCGGTATCAAGCTACGCCCTTGAATATCTTCGGGAGTCTTAACCTTACACAGTTCTGCCAAAGTTGGAAAGAGATCGACAAGCTCGACAAGACCTTGGCTAGCAGAACCAGGTTTCGTTTGGCCAGGAACCCGGATAATGAGAGGCACGCGGTTGCAGATTTCAAAGAGAGTAACCTTCCCCCAAATAAAATGTTCGCCGAGATGGTATCCGTGATCGGAGGTAAGAACCACGATGGTATTTTCCCAGAGTCCGTTAGCTTTAAGGCTGTCAAATATCTGTCCGATCTGCGCATCGATAAAACTAATACAGGCATGGTAGGCCTGCATGTATTCGCGACGAAGCGCATCGTTCTCAACAGCAAACTCGAACCCGAATCCTTCATAGCGTTTGGAAATCGCCGCCATCGGAACGGTATCCCAAAAATTGGACGGCGTCTTCACATACTTTAATTCCTCCTTCGGATACATATCGAAGTATTTGTCGGGCGCAAGGAAGGGGATATGCGGTTTGTGTATCCCAACCGCCATAAAGAAGGGCTTGTCACCATAACTTTTGTTTTCAATCCAGTCTTTCGCCTGCGCTGCATTTTTCCCATCTCTATGTTGTTCATCGGTCAGCCCGGAAGGCCCCCACCCCGGAGTCTGGTTCATGGTTTGTGGCGCATACTTGAGCAGAAAGTTTTTCCAGAGCTGGCGGTTCTTTCGTTCTTCAATCGATCCATGCTTCGCCTCAAATTCTTTACGCGCCTGCTTCTCCAACGGCATTTCATCGTTCTCAAAAAAGGTTTTCTCATCCCAGACGGCTTCTCCGGGATCGATTGTGGAGTTGTGAAATACTTTCCCGGTAGCAGCGGTCCAATAACCTTGCTCCCTGAAAGCCTGAGGCATGGTCATCGTACCCGGTCTTTTATCACGAATGTCGTCGGTGTTGTTGGTGACACCTGTTGATTCCGGATACAGACCGCTCAGGAAGGAAGCACGCGAAGGTCCACAAACCGGATACTGACAGTAGGCTCGCTTGAAGGTCATGCCTCTCTCTGCCAACTCATCGAAGGCCGGCGTCGAAATATACGGGTAATCCGAGGTCGAAACATGGGTATTCAAATCGTCGCAGACGATGAACAGCACATTTGGTCGAGATTGAGAAAACACGTTTACACATCCAAAAAAACACAGAGCAAAAAGGGCTGGAAGAAATATGTTATTAGAAGTCATTTAATTTGTATTTATGTTTTAACCGTTTGTTCCAGACCGAGCTTAGTCAGCACTTCCCGGGGTGGTCCGGCGAAGGTCGGCGATGGAATATTTCCGGTATAGCCGATCGCTTTCCAACCTTCTGGAGTACTGTAGTAGGCACCCATTGAAAGTGAGGTAAAGGTACGAAAGAATGAGGCTGCTTGCTTGAGCTTTGAGTCCTGATGATCCTGTTTACACAGCACGTCGCAAATCGATTGCTGCTGCTTTATATTCAGCTCCGAAAAATTCTTTGTGAAGAGTCGGTTCGATTCTTCGTCGATCCATTTGAGTCCCGACAAGACCGTCTTTCTGTCTTGTTGTTGTTTGGCGTAAGGCGCGCTCACCCATTCATCGATAAAATCGGGCACGCGTAACTGACTGGCCGAAGGACCGAGATCATCTGCCGGAAGAATAACATCCGCCAGGGCCGTCACTGCCTTACGTTGTTTCGATGAAAGCGTCAGTGGCCAAAAGTCACCACGCTTATAGATTTGATTCAACTGGGGATCCTTACCGTAGCCGACCGCATCGGGAGCAGAATCCTGGGAGAAAGCCAGGAACGGGGTTGCCTGAGAAGCGGCAGCGGCGGCGGCAAACCATTTAAGAACATCGCGGCGGGAAAGGCGTGGAAGTGATTCGTGTGTTTCCATGGTGTAAGAGCTAAAGGTTACCTTGTCTGGCTTGTTCAATGATGTGATCCGCGCAGCGCCAGGAAAATGCCATGATACTCAGCGTCGGGTTCTTGTCGGCGTTGGTTACAAAGGGAGCCGCATCGGTAAGAAACAGGTTGTTCACGTCCCAGGTTTGATTCAGGGAATTACAAACAGAATCCTTGGGATTGTCCCCCATCCGGGCGCCACCCACTTCGTGCTTCACATTGCCTCCAGGTCGAATGATATCCAAACCGGTCTTGGCAGGAGTTCCACGAACGTTGCCGCCCATCGCTTCAATCATGGAAGCAAATGTGCGCTCTGCATGCATGGCCATGTTGAGTTCGTGATCGGTCCACTTCCAATGCCATCGAAGCACAGGAATACCCCATTTGTCCTTTACGGTCGGATCCAACTCGGCAAAGGAGTTTTCATTCGGAATCATTTCACCGCGACAGGCCAGTCCTATAAAGGACCCGTAGTAACGCCGAGCCTCTTCCTTGAGTTTTGTTCCATAAAGCCCACGCGTATACTCACTGGGCACCGGACTGTTGCCACCCGGCATGCTGCGCGTTCCTCCAATTTCAATATGGTAACCACGAGCAAAATCCAGCTTTCCGGCCAGCTGCTCCTTATACAACCACCACGGACTGTAAAAGTGACTCCCCCCCGCCCCATCGTCGTTGTGAGGTGGCAGATTTTCCAAAGCAGGTATTTGTCCACTGAGGCTCGAACCCACTGTATCCATAATATACTTTCCGACAAGACCACTACTATTCGCCACTCCTTCGGGGAATTGATTGCTCTTCGAATTTAGCAAAATGCGAACCGATTCTCCACTGCTGGCGGCAAGCACTACGGCTTTCGCATTCACCCGTTCCTCCTTACCTGTGGTTTTATCGACAAACAACACTCCAGTGGCTTTTCCATTTTTTCCGATCAAGACTTCGCGAGCATGGGCGTTCGGAATGATGTCCAGGTTACCGGTGGCTAAAGCCGGTGGCAGGTGAACGGTGGTACTTTGATAATTAGCCCCAATGCTGCAACCGCGACCACAAGGTGTTGCCCAGAAACAGGCGGCGCGAGCGCGCATGGCATCGCCAACAATCTTTTGAGCTTTTGTATTACCGGGATGCAGCTTGGCCGGAATCGTGCCAGCATCGAGGGGACGTGTAAGCACTGCCCGATGAATCGGGATGACTGGAACATCGACTTTTTTACCGGCCTTCTGAGTCATCAAATCACCCACCCTTCCTTTCGGAGGTGGCTGTAAAACACCGGGAGACGAATCGGGCGTATTTTCCATGCCTTCATTCGTGCCGTACACCCCAATCAGCATTTCCACCTTGTCGTAGTAAGCCTTGATTTCGTCATAGGTAATCGGCCAGTCAAACCCCAGACCATCGCGACTGCGTCCTTTAAAATCGTAAGGACCGTTGCGCAGTGAGATGCGTCCCCAATGATTGGTCCGGCCTCCCATCATGCGGGCTCGCCACCAGGTAAACTCCTGATCCTTGTTCGTGCTCGCTTGCGTGTAAGGCTCACCTGGAACCTCCCAACCGCCATCAACCGTGGAGTCCCAAAAACCCATGTCCTTGTCCGGCGTGGAAACACCGCCAAGCGGAGCGTGATAGGCCGTTTGAAACATGGGAGTCTCCGAAACGGGATCGTAAGAGCGGCCAGCTTCAAGCATGACGCACTTTAACCCAGCCAGAGTCAGCGTGTAGGCCATCTGGCCACCGCCAGCACCCGAGCCGACGATCGCGACGTCGTACTCAGCTTTTTTTTGGGAAACAGAAATCGAAGGCATAGGTACTTGGAGTGTTATTTGGAAAAACTTCGAGAAGTAGCATTGATCGTGAGACCAATGAGTATTAGAAACGTTAGCAATTTAGTTTTTGGTGACGGATTCCGGAATTATTTCGCTCAATGGAATTTCTCCTCTCAAGAGTTTTCCAGCATGTCCAGCAAGTTGAAGGTAAAAATCACTTGGCAATCCTTCATAATCAAGAAATGGGGTGCCATCTGCCCGAGGCGGATTGTTGGTGCATTTAAAAATAGCCGTTCCTTCGCCCACTTCGTCAAACATGGCCACATAGATCATGTTTGAACCCCCGCGTTTCGCGGCAGCGATTTGCGACCAGAAAAACTGGCCTTTCAGTCTGGGGATCGCGCCCAACTCGGCACCTTTCAAGTTATGCCAACTGAAGCCGGGAAAAACAACTGGCAGGTAATCTAGTTCTTTTTCGTGACACCATTCATTATCGGGGACCCAATAGGCGTCCGCATGCTTGGTAATTCCGTTCAAATCTCGATAGCGCCCGGGGGTCCAGGGACTGATGATGTCCGCCATTTCAACAACTTCATGCAGCTCCGGATCTGGTAATGCATCGCGATCCAGTGTCCGCCAACCCGTGGGTACACCCAACATCACCGTGCAACCATCCTGCTTTAGAAATTCAACGAGATCACGGCACTCAGCGATTGTGTATTCCCTGGGTTTACTTTGGTCATTAAAACCGACGCCCCACACCGTAACCACCGGGTTACCTTCATGGTGAAGGTAGGCCGGGTCTTCCGTGATCTTCCTCTTACTTCGCAGCAATTTCCAATCGTCACGAACAGAGCGCGTACCTCCTTTGGGTAAGCCACTCAGGTCATACATCACCGCATAGGTCCGGCCATTGCGATTCGCTCCTTCACGTGCATGAGAAAGCACCACATCTTTGTGATACTTCATCGATTCGCTTCTCAGCCCGTTCGCAAAGCGTTGAACAAAAACGCCGTCGATCCCGTAATCCTTCATCCATTGGAAATGGCGCAACACGGTCTTTCGGTTATGCGAACTAAAAACCTTGGCGGCGCTACCGTCATCAAAGTGAAATCCTGTTTCGAAAAGTTCGTCTTCGTCGTACTCAGACACATCCGGCCACAAATCTACGGTCACATTGCCTGGCCCAAAAAGTTTGTCCTTGCTTCTTGACCAGTGAGTCCAGCCGAGGTCTGCCCCATCGTCAGGGGTATTAAACCAGCCCTGGTAGCCTGCCATCACTTTGTTGTCCAACGTGCTCACATCGACACCTGCCACAGAAGGACCGGAATAAGGCTTTAATAAGTTTTGATTATTCTGAGCAATTAGCCCAACAGCTCCACAACCGGATAAGCAAACAATCGCTAGTAAACGTAACATGCTTTTAGAAATAAATTGTTCTGTAGAAATTCACGACTTTTCTCAGACAGTTCTCATAATTTTGAGATAGGCAGTTATTCCTCCTGAATGGATTGTTAACCCCCATTACCAATTTCCCAGCCCCAACCCTTGGGCACCTGACCACCGCCCTTGAAATCTGCACTAGGCTTTAATGGCGGTAGTGTGGCAACAAAGGCGTCGTAGTGTTTGCGCATATTGGTCACTACCTCGGGATATTTCGCCGCCTGATCCTTCATTTCCTTTGGATCCTTCTTCAGGTCGTAGAGATGCCAGCCATCGGGGTGCTTGATCAGCCGCCAGTCTTTCCACCGTACGGCGTAAAGGTTGCGCCGAGGTTCATCCGTAGGATCGGCATTGTGCCAGAAGATGTATTCATGCACATCGCCTTTCTTATCACCTTTAAGATAAGGCAACAGGCTCTTACCATCACAACGTGCGGGCAAGGGTTTGCCAGCAGCAGCGGCGACCGTGGCATAAAAATCTATGGTCCCGATCATTCCTTCGAAGGTTGTACCGGCGGGCACCACTTTCGGCCAGGTAACGATGGTGGGCGTGTGCACCCAGCCTTCCTGTTGGGTGTCCTTATTCTTTCCACCGCGGTAGGGCTCGGAACTACCGCCCTCTGTTCTATTGGCGCCGTTGTCTCCGGTGAACAGGATAAGGGTGTCATCTTCCAGATCGTGCTTCTTCAGCATAGCGAGTAGTTTTCCCACTGCATCATCGACGGCTAATACCGCACCCTCGTAGGCCGTGCCGTTTCCGCCCGGGATGCGGTCGCGGTAATGCTGCGGTGTATTTGCAACCTTCGAATGGACAGCAAGGGGCGAAAAATAAAGGAAGAAGGGTTTGTCAGCATTTCGATCAACGAACTCAGCCATGTAGTCACCATCGAGATCGGTAAGGTAAACGTAACTACCGTCTTCACGCTCGCGGTCGTATTGATCGCCGGGCGCATTTCGGGCAACTTCCATAAATCCGCGCTGATGCGGACCTTGCCCGTTGGCACCGATATCCCATTTACCCACTTGTCCGGTCACATAACCAGCGTCCCGCATGAATTCCGCCAGAGTCGGATGATCTTCGGGAATCGGCAGACCGCGCGCCATTCCCGACTTCCCAAAGCGCTGTGCGTACATGCCGGTCATCAGGCTGCAGCGACTGGGCGAACACGGCGGATTGGTGATGTAGGACATCGTGCACCTGGCACCCCTATCGGCCAGGGAATCGATGTGGGACGTCGGAACCCGATCGTTTCCAAAACAAGCGATATCGGCGTAGCCGAGATCGTCGATAAACAGGATAACCACGTTTGGCTTTTTCCGGGCAACTTCCTGCCCCAGGCTGATTGCTGGACTCAAACCCGCGGCGATGGCACCGGCAACGGATGTTTTTAAAAAATCTCTTCGGTTTTGACTATGCATGATTTGGAATGCGTGTGGCAGGGATTAAATTTAGGGTAAACTATTTTAGAGTAGACCAATAGGAGGCTAACGTCAGAGAAGCGATATAGAAATACGTTCCAGTTCTCCGAAAGGTAACGGACTATCTTCAACTTTTTTCCCAGATCGGATTCCAGCAAGCTCCCCATGATGCAACGCAGGTAAACCGATCAGACAGATGGCCCGGTCCAAGGCGGTGGGTAAATCTCAATCAGAGGAATTCGTTATCGGTATACTTAAAAATCGGGGCTGATCCTACATACTTCCGACATATAACTCCCGAATCGGATTTTTTTTATTTGGCGGGAGATGGCCTACGACTCGATATAGCTGCGCAGCCTTTCATCCATGCTCAGGTTAGGACGCAGAGGTGGGAGGTATGGCAATTCTTTCGACACTCCTTCATACGAACGGTGTAAGATCATGCCTTGTCCGCGTTCTTAATCTCCGCCACAAGCATTTCGGCGTCCCGCTTCAAATCGTTCATCAATTTGAGATGCCGGTTGGTGAACAGCCAGTAATTCTTCGCCGCAGCGAGAAGGCTCGGGTCTTCCGTAAAGCGCTGAGCGAGGTCACGGGCGGGCAACAAGTCGACCGGAGAAATCCCAGATTGTTGCTGCGCGTCGACAAGCTTGACGCGGTTTTCCTCCAGTTGCGTTTCGAAATGCAGGACCTTGTCAACATGGGCATAATAGGTCTGAATTTCTCGAAGCAATTCTGCATTGCGAATGATGCCAATCCCGCCGGTGTTGATCATTGTGTCATAGACGAGCCGGTTGCCCTCGAAAGTGGTCAGAATGAATAGTGCGATCCCGATCGAATTCGGATCATCTTCCTGATAGGGCGGCGCATTTTCGATCTCGATTCGACCGCGCGCTGAGTCAAACCCGTCGGGAAGTGCTGAACCCGATGCGCATTCAAGCAGGAAGGTCATTGCGGACATCCGTGAGGTCGAGACGCGAATAATTTCCTCGATATCGACGATGTCGCTCCTGACATCTGTCGAAACGCCTGCAAGATAGATCGCCTCGCGAAACCGATCGGTGCGCGTCTCGTTCCAGTTGTTGACCTGCAATCCGATAAAGACGCCCACAACGACGATGACGAAATCAATCCAGATCGCAGTCCATTCCTGCTTCTTGTAATGTTCGATGACGCGGCGAAGTATCATGTCTTCGTTTCAAAAAAAGCGCTCGGTCCGTTGCGAATCGTACGGCAGTTTGCAACTAGGCTTGTCATCTGCTTCTCGATATTGCGGCGCAGCCCTTCACCTGGGCTCAGGACAAGCCGCCGAGGTGGGGGTATTCCGACTAGCGCACGAGCCACGCTGTGACATGTAAGGAAAGAAGCATGTACTAGGGTCATTAGTATCTCGGTGTGATGTGATTTGAGCGGAAGATTGTTCTCATTTGGGAAACATACTTTTATGGCTTTTAAACCCAACAAAAGTCAATTCCATGGTTAGCCTTAGACTTTTTGCTACAGCGTATATAAAGATGGATAACATCCGTTAGCCACGATTTATAAAAGAATTCTCAAACTTGGATTCATTTAAGGCCTTTTGTTGGCATCGCTCCGGCTAACTGATTTCAAATCACATGAAATGCATCTGAAAATCTTCCAACTCCTCCGTCTGCGGACGGTAGGATTCATTCTGATGCTTGGGTTAGGGGGATTGTCCAGTTTAGCTGCCGAATCCGAAATCCCGGGACCTCTAGAATTCGACAAACTTACGGTCGGCCAAACTTCATTTTATAAAGTTAGGGTTAGAAATGTGACTCCGGAATCGATCACCATTTTTCACTCCAAGGGAATCACCCAGATCTCACTCTCTGACTTGTCGCCGGATCTTCAGAAAGCGTTCGAATACAATCCGGAAAAATCAGCGGCCTACCTCCGGCAGCAGCATAAGCGCTCACAAGAACAGAATCAGGCGAGGGCCGAGCGCTTGCAATCGATGGAATCCAAAAAGCAGGCTAATCGTAATGCAACGGATTTGCAGCAGCTGTTAAACAGTCCGCTTGAGTTGAAACCATCGACCGATCTTCGACCCAGAATCCGAGAGTTATCCCTCATATCCAAAAACCAGGGCCTCCGTCCCAGTTGTGCGGTCTTTGCCGTGGTCAGCGCTTTGGAAATTCAAAACGCACGACTCAACAATCGGGCGACTCAGCTCTCGGAAGAGTACCTGGTTTGGGCAACGCGAAAATCGCTTGGTCTGGATAAAATGGAAATGCAAGCGAGTGAAGACGGAACAGATTTTTCCGATGCGGGATTTGCCCTGATGGAAGTGGTATCGGCCCTCCGCTCTTATGGAATTCCAGCCCAAAAGGAAATGCCGAACACTTTTGGTAAAGAAATGAACGCCATTGAACCTCCACCCGATGACATCGTTAAACAGGCGCGTGAGCGGAGCAAAATTGTAGCTTATAGTATCGCCGCCCGCGATCCGGCCACGAGTCTCGAGTATATTTTAAAGATTCTCAATGCGCATCAACCGGTGGTGGTTGGCATTGGCTGGCCAACCTGGAGAACCCTGGGCAACGACCACTTCCTTTCCAAACAAAAACCAAGGGAAGGTTACTCTCACGCAGTGACACTGGTTGGTTACACCTGTGAAAGTGGACGTCTCGAGGATATACGTTTTATCTTTAAAAACTCCTATGGAACAAAATGGGGATTAGCCGGGTATGGGATCGCCACTTACGAATACCTTCTACAGAATCTGGGTAGCGCCATCTATCTAGACAGCACTTCCATTTGACAGGAGTGTAGCCGCCTCTTCGAAGCATCGCCCAAATAAGCGATACTCCTCTAATCAAAAGTCAAAACCTGAAGTCGCTTGTTAGGTGTGAAATTAATTCTCCCAACGCTACAACGCACTCGATTGCCGTGAATTCAACGGCAGAGCGGGCACGGTGATCGTAATGCAATGCAGAAAACCCATATCTTCCACCATCGAATCAGAATTAATCCACCGGATATCAGCCTTGGGGTAGGCGCTCCGGTAAGCGGATTCCACCATTTTCTCCCAGGAATCGATCAGAGCACTTTCCCGTGCATTCTGTCCGGAGAATCGGGGAACAAGGAATGCCTGCTTCCCGCTTTTTGGGTTAAGGAACACACTGTTGATATATGAGCGGTATCGGGTCACCGCTTCCGCATCCAGGTCCAAAAACGAATCAAGGGGCGGCTGATCATAGACAGCAAGTATTGCATTGAAGCCGTCCGTGGTCCCAACATCGGCCAAGCCCGTCTCTTTTTTGACCATCTCCAAGATCTGGGCCTCCATCCTCTGGCGTTGTACGGGAGTAAGCTTTTCCAATTCTTCCGGCGTCAGCAAATCCCTGTCCTTTACAAAAGTGCGGTAAAACTCCTGACGGGTAAGGTGAAAAATCTCCTCCTTGCTCAAAAACAGGATGGGGGGCATGGGGACCTTTATGAACGTATGTTTGGGAAAGTTCTTGCGCAGGTACGCTTCATTTTTCTCCAGAACCGAAAGGACTTTCCGGGTAAGTTCCTTGCGGTAGGAATTTAGTGTCGCCGTTTCATCCACTTTGTAATCAGGAAGGACCACCGTGTCGTGGTCGATGAACTTGAAAATCATGTCCAGGTGGCGAACCGACGCGCCCGGAAGCGCTTCCAGCACATGAAGTTTCTTTGCACCGAAATACTCCTGGAATACTTTTTCCAGCTCCTGTCTGTTGGTCCCGTTTCGGGCCAGGGTCTGAGTAGAAATAAAGACGTTGCCTCGGCCGTCACTGATAAGATCGCCTCCATCCATGGAAACAGGCGGACGAATCAATTGCACCTCGGTTTCAAACTCCCTTTCTATCATCGCCACCACGTCTGCCGGCATGGCATCTCCCTGCAAGGCCATGAAGTCCCTGAAAGCGTCGTTCGTCTGCCTTGCAAGCGATTCGAGATCTTTCAACATATTTCGGAATACGAAATCAATCGCCACCAGCTCCTGCTTTCTGCCAACACCGAAGACCGGGCCAAAGTCCCGCACCCACCGCATCAAGTTTCTCGAATCGACAAAATGGGTCTTTTCGAGAATGGCCTCCCCCTTGGGGTGCTCTCTGAGCTTCGAGAGAAAATAGGCAAATTCCCGGCTGTGTTCATACTCACAAAAGACATAGATATTCAGATATTCATGGGCTGCCTCGAGCACATCGATGGTACTTACGACAATTTCCGAATTCCCTCGGGCTTCAGGAAACGAGAGCGTAATGATCAAGGCCTCCTGAGTTTCCCATTCATTGATCAAACGGTCGATTTTAACGGGTGGGGTGTAACGGAAGATGTCATTTGCATCTGGTTGTCGGCCGGCATCGGATGCGTGTTGAAGTCCCGGACGGGAGAAATTCAAGGCAGAATCACGGCCAAGCCAAAAGAACGCAATGAGCCCCGCAACAAGGGGAATAACCAGCCAGAAGGGAGAGGAAGGCACCAGTTTTAATTTCATATAGTTTAGACATCATCAACAACGACCGAAATAGGATCGTCGGTTACCGGTAACTCAAAAAAATGCAAAGCAAGCAAGTCTATGCATGTGAAGGCAAAATGGGCCGAAAAGCAAAAGGTGTCAGGGCCTGGTTTATAAGTGAAAATTGAAAACGGTCTGTCCAATACTAATGGTCTTGGAAGCCAACTAGACGACAAATTCCAAAAAGCCAAAAGAATCGGGTTCGTGGACGTTCGGACTCTCCTCCAATAAGGGAAAGAGCGTCGACCAAACGCGACGGTTTCCAGTCGGGTCGTTGCGCTCCTGGCGAATGGCTTGAAATGCCCAGCGATTTCCTGCGGCGACCGGGCTAAAGGAGTCCACTCCGACAAAGAGTTTTAAGGGAATGGCAAGCCCATGGGCCAGCCATGGTCGGGGCCTCAGCTGTCATTGATCGTGCCTTCGACAGAGACTTCGACCTCATAATCAGGGTTGCAGGATTTTAGAGCGACCATGTTGCCTTCATAAAAATCGCTTAGAAAAATAAAGTGGAAACCTGGGATGAAGAATTTGAACAATCGATTTCCTGGCAACAGACCTACGGATCAAGAATCTGGGATCAACCAACCATGAGAAAATTGCTTTGAGAATTGAGGCATGAGATCAAACTTGGAATACTCCCCAGCGAATACAACTTTCTCTCAACATGGGAAAATTTTATCTTTGGAGATCCGGTTATCATCCATACAAGAAATAACCCCGAGCGAATGCTGAATCTTGTGAAGCAATTTAATTTTAATGATCGTGTATGGCTTCAACAGATCGGATGCATCCGCAGTCCTTACGATATGAAACTGGGAGATTGGTTTGTTACTTTGTTCCGAATTCAAATCGTATTCTTCCTGGCTCTGGCAAAAAAACTTATAAAACTGTTAGGCAATCTGTTTAGAGGATAGAGATTTGCTTTGTAACGACACAGCCCTTTGACTGGCCTCCGGACTGGCCGCTGAGGGTGTAGCCTTATCTCAAGTCCTTCGCCAGACAAGTAGGGTGAGGAGACAAAAGACAGCTGAAAGGAGACACTGCTTTTTCGAAGCCTTCACGCCAGAGCGGCGTTCAGGTTCTTGATTTTACTCAGGCTCCATAAAGTCGATTGCTTATTTTTTGTATTTCATCGAATAATAAACAGATATGAAACGTCGTGACTTTTTAAAAACCGCCGTCGCCGGTGTCACAGCAACCGCAGCATCAAACCTTTATGCAGCCGACCGGAGTGATTGTCCCAACGTTGTCTTTTTGTTAGCCGATCAGATGCGGGCCCACTCAATGCATTGTATGGGCGATCCCCAAGTGATCACGCCAAACCTGGACAAGTTGGCGAGTCAGGGTTTGATGACCACAAATATGATCGCCGCCTCGCCTGTCTGTACACCATATCGCGGGCAGCTCATGACCGGTCGCTATGGCCATGCGACTGGAGTCGTTCATAACGACATCAAACTCCCCAATTCAGAAACCACGATAGCCGATCAAATCAAAAAACACGGCTACCACACCGGCTACATCGGCAAGTGGCATCTGGCCGGACACCGCAAAAATCCCGTTGCAAAGGAGGACCGGAGAAACTGGGATTTCTGGGCTGTTCGCAACTGTTCTCACGCACACTTTGAACCACAATACTGGGTCAACAACGAGACCGAAGCCGTCACGGTGAATGGTTGGGAACCCGAAGTGCAGACCGATGTTGCGATCGAGTATATTCGCCAACAGAAGAACAATCCCTTCTTCCTTATGGTGTCTTACGGCCCGCCTCACAATCCCTACAAAGCACCCGAGCGATTCGTTAAACAATACGAGGGCCGCAAACTGGAGGACCGTCCCAACGTCCCGCCGCCCGACAAAAAGGACCAGGATCAATTGCTGCACTACAACGCCATGATAACCAGCCTTGACGAATGTGTCGGCCGCATATCGGCAGAATTACAGCGAAGCGGATTGGCGGAAAACACCATCTTTGTATTCACCTCCGATCATGGAGACATGCTCGGTTCCCAGGGACACAAACTGAAACAACGCCCCTGGGAGGAGTCCATCAACGTGCCGTTCATCATCCGGCAACCTGGCAAAATCAAGCCCGGTCAAAAGCGCGATTGGATAGTGTCATCTGTCGACCTCATGCCCACCCTGCTCGGTCTCTGTGGAGCTGAAATTCCTGATGCCGTTCAGGGAATTGACCATACAAACCAATTTCATGGCCGAGCGGACGAAATTCGCGATTCCGCATTCTTGTTCAACACGCACAACGGCGGTGGACCGGGCTGTGACTGGCGTGGCATCCGCACCAAGGACTGGGTCTACGCCTATCACATGGAAGGTGACTGGATACTCTATGACCTGAAAAAAGATCCCTACCAGCTAAACAATCTGGTCGATCAATCGAAGTATTAATCAAAACGCGACGAACTTCGAAATCGCCTCGAAACCATGCGCGGAGAACTTGGCGAAAAACTACCGCTCAACGGTCGACTGCCGGACCCCATTCGACTGCCGAAACCGGCGTAGTTGACCAAAAGTGTCTCTCCGTAAATCCTGGCAGAGTGGAATAAGCATTGGGATGGATAGAGCTCTTTCGATATGACTAAAATCAGGAGTTGAAGAATTTCATCGACGCCATACCTGCTCGCTATCAACCGCCTTGACCACATCCCGGTTGTTTACCCCTCCGTCCACATCGTGGTGAGTCAGGACGGCTTGCACATCGTCTCCTTCGCGTTCAATCGCGACGGAAAGAAAGCCTCCCGTGATATTTAAATACTTATGCATTTCCGTACGAAGGTCTTCGCTGAATCCACCCGCATGTGCATTGGAAGCCGGACCGGCCGAGTATTCCCGGATGCCCAACTCAGGGTGTTCGGATACATACTGCCAGTGACGGTCGCCACAAATGATCAGCATGTTTTTCTGAGATGCGATAAAGGACCGTAGCTTATCTCCTTCATAACGAAATCCTTCATTGGCATGGTTGTCCTTCTTATTCACGCGATCAGGGCCAATAACGGGGGTCGGGCTGACCAGAATGCGAAACGTGGCATCAGACGCTTGAACTGTATTCATAAACCAATTCATCTGCTCTTTTCCCCAGATAGTCTTTTCAGGACCATCCTCCATCGTGTTCGGCGAACGGAAATCACGACCCTCAACAAACCAGACTTGAAGGTCCTTTCCCCAGCGAACTGTGCGGTAGGTACTCTCGCCCATGGGAACTTGTTCCCGGAATACTTCCAGGCCCTGCTCAAAGGTGAATTCTCCCATGAATTTGGTTTTCCATCCGGGCCAGCTATCGTTCATCCAGGTGTCATGATCGTCTTTGACAAAGTAGGAAGAAACCTGCCGATGAAATTCAACCAGGGACGGTAAACTATACATGCGTTGCCAGTGCCAGCGTGCAAGAGGAAGTGTCTTTGCTCGACCATCGTAGTAGAGGATATCGCCATCATTTACATAAAACTGCGGCTTTAGCTTCAACATGGATTCGTAGATTTTGAAACCATCGGCTGAATCCTTATCGTTGTATCCCTGGCAAGTAGAAACCGTAAACAATACCCGTCCCTCCTCGTTGGCTTCGAGCGCGGTCTGGAATTGACCTTCAACCACATTACCCGATTCCGACTCGGCCCGTAGTTGGTAAGCGGTGTTGGACTGCAAATCATTCAAACGAATCTGTTTGGTGAAGTCTTTGTCGGCATCAACTGACTGCCAGGCCGTTTCCCGCCACCGCGGCTCAGCCGCTGTTTTGTAAAGCACTCTTACTTTTCCAGATGTTCCCGGTGTGGCGCCTTCTATGGTGCTCACGTTCTTCCCTTCCGGGAAAATAACTTTTGGAGTGGCATTCGGCCGACTACGCATCGGTTCAAATTTACCTGTTTCCGAATTCAGATACTGAACCTCAGGCATCCCGCCCTCTTCCCATACGCGATCGTCATTAGCCGTCAGTCGCAGCCATATAATTGCGCTATCCGTTGTTACTTCGCCGATTTTGATGCCGGTAGCCAGATAGGGACCATCGGCTGCTTGCCCAACTAAATAGGGCCCTACCAACAAAGCCGCTAAAGTGATTATTCTGATTTTCATATTCGAAAGTTATCTAATTAGCCTCTTTTCGTTTTAGTCGTTCAGCCTTTCGCTCTTCCCTGTTTGCCCGTAATGGGACGGGATTAGGCTCAATAATGGCGGCCGGAATGGTAACCGTCTTACCCTGTACCTTAAGCGTTTTCACAAGCGCGATTTGCTCGTCGATTTGACCTCCTGGAACAGCGTTTCCTCCAGGAACAAACTCGCCAAAGGGACGACCGAAAGATTCCAGATCCTCTTTCAGGAATTGCTTCATTGTTTTGAGCTGTCTGGCAAACTTGGGATCGGAAGCTAGATTGGTGTGCTCCTCAGGATCTGCGTTCAAATCGTAGAGTTGATCACCGTCCCAGAAGCCGGGTCGGTCGGCTCCGCGCACACCGATACCCAGTCGACCGATGTAGGATAAGGCCCTTGGTAAATTCTCCGGACTGGCACGTTTGATAATGTCGATTTGTTCCTGCGGATAACGAACGGCGATGTATTTCCAACGCTTAGTGGCGACTCCACGGGCAAACCCCATTTCCATGTATACATGATCGCGGCCTTTTGCGTTCTCCTCGTTCCGCAATATAGGCAGAAAACTTTGGCCATCCATTTGGTAGTTCTTTGGAAGCTCAACTCCGGCCGCTTCAAAAACGGTGGGCACCCAATCTACATTTTGGATAAGTTCGTTGTTAACTGAAGCAGATGCAATCTGAGCAGGCCATCTCGCAATCATCGGAACGTTGAGACCATCGGCCGAGTAAAGGGAACCCTTGCCGCGACGTCCGTGGTCGGGAGCAAATAAAACCAGTGTATTGTCGTCGATTCCAAGTTGTTTCAGTTTTTTGAGCACGGCACCAATCGCGTCGTCGATCCAGGCTTCTCCAGATGTTTGACTGTTCGGATCGAACCCGGCTGCTTTTACCTGTTCCAACAGCTCGTCACGCGGAGTCATCACATCGGGCAATGCCTTCAGCCGCCCTTCCCCTGAAGAGTTCGGAAAATCCATAGACTTTCTCCATGAACCTTCGCCTCCGTGCAACAATGTGGTGCAATAGTGAAGGTAGAAAGGATTGTCTTTGTTTTCCTCGATAAATTCCAAAACTGCTTCGGTTGTCCACTCCGGGTTGTGGTGATTGTAAGGCGCACTCATATTTCCTGAGTAAGTATGCTTCACCCAATCGAATCCTAGATTTTGGATGTAACGTCGCATTACCTTTTCATTGTGCGCGAAAATCGCGGTGGTTTCCGCATTGTCCTCCAGACCTTTTTTCGGAAAACTGCGAAACCCATTCTTTCCTTTGAAAAACTCCGGAAAGTCCAATTCAGATTCGATGTGAAACTTCCCCACCCAGCCTGTGGCATAACCGGCATCGCTAAGCACTCGGCCGATGTTCATACGGTCCGCTTCAAGGGCCATGTTGAAATTCGGATGCCCTTGCTGATCCAGACCCCCACAGGCTTCTAAGTAGCGTTTGCTGTAGGAATTCCCCGCGTAGCGGCCCGTAGCGAAACTATAGCGCGATGGTGTGCACACCGCACTACTGACATAAGCCTGGGTAAACTTCATACCCTCTGCCGCCATACGGTCCAGATTCGGAGTGTAGGTGTCGCCGCCAAAGGCTCCGATACTCCCGTTGTCCTGATCGTCTATTAGAATCAGGATGATATTTGGCCTATTTGCAGCTAGGCCCTGAAAACAAAGTACAGAACTTAAAAACAGAGATACAAGGAGGTATCGAATCATAGAGCTTTCCTAGGGTATTATGACCTTAACAGTAGAAGCTAAGAAGCATACGCCTACCTATGCCAAAAAGTAACGAAAAAAGTATATATCACCGTCTATCTCTGTTCAGTATGGAATCGGATGAAGCGATAGCTACTCTGATAGTCAACGGCTGTTCCGTGAAGAACGGCTATCCTTCGCATCCCGTCGTCCGGATCGCCCAGAGTCGCGACAATATCGTTAGACGGCGTATCACCTTCAATGACGAACTCCGTAGACCAATCTGACAAATCATTGGGGAATTGTGCTTTGATAATTACACCGAGAGGCAGGTCTTCTTGTCGCAGGTAGGAAGCTTCCAGATAATCACTTCCATCCAGTTCCAAAACTACGGCGGAAGAAAATAGTTTCATCTTACTCCTCGGGGACCTCGAAATACTTCCATAAATAGGAAATATGAACCATATGGAGGTGACCGAAAAGCTCGTTTGTTGTATTCAGCAATTTTGTAACACCGTAGCTGTATTGATTCTTTTTTACTGTGAGAGTTAAGGACACTGTTCCTTTGCGGTTGGCGTAACTGAGATTGGCCCGCTTGGCATCCACCCGGCGGTGGGCTGGGAGATCGTTTGAATCTCGATCCTGAACAAATCCTCTTAAGTCCTGATCCATATGCGACCGGTTGGGGACATGAGGCAGCAGATTTTTCAAAGTCAGCGTATGCTTTTGTGGATCACACTCCAAAACGAACCCGCGATCCAGTAGCCAGGTAAACTTAAAAACAGTTTTCCCCAAGCGACCGGAGCTTTCAGAATATCCGCGAAACACACCGCGATTGCAGTACGACTTTAATTTACCGCGAACGATATCAATATGCGAAGTTGACATGGTCGTGTTCTCAAGAAAACGAATTAATGGTAATAGGACGCTGCACCCCAGAAGTCACCGGGTTCAGACCCTCACCCCGGAAGGTCAAGAAATACGGATGTATACAATGCCTGCCGAAAGAGCAGCCTTTTATAAGGCACGGTGGTTTGTACATAACGCAATACAGGCAAAGAGATAACTCGGTGAAACTAAACAAAACTCTCAACCTCCCCTGAATCAAATCGAAACTATAGACTTTTACGCCACAGTTGCTGCGTCGGCCGGCAAACCCTTGCCTGATCGATGCGACGTTTCGGACCTGGTGCCCATTCCTAGAAGGAGACAAACAAACCGATGTCCATGAATACATTTCTTGGCACAACGCCGATCCATGGACGAACCTCCCCGGAATCTTTATGTCGTGTGTTAGAAAGATTGGCGCTTGATCAACCATCTGGATGGCTGGCATTTGCATGACCCGAAGAAGAAAACAAAAGAAACCAAGAATAGGGCGACTAAGCGTCCCGAGATCGTCGCAAACATGCGCAACCACTACGATGCATTTGTGGGCACCCTCCCTCCGGGAAAACCCAGTATCGACTATAAAAATGGAAGCTAAGTCCCCAAAGGCTGGAAATGGGAAATAGGTGATGGCAAAGGCTAGATTTAAATAGCCATTTACTCCCATTCCAACATGATACAATTTTAGCGTTACTTTTTCCTAAGATTAGACATTTCCTCATCTACCTCGCTCAAGAAACTAATTAGCTCCAATTGATAAATGAAGTTCCCTAAGATATTGCTATTCAGCGTTGCCGCTTTGCTACTTTCTGTTTTCGCCTTTGCAGCAGACAGGCCAAACATTGTGGTTATCCTCACCGATGACCAAGGCTATGCCGACATCAGCTTTAATCCCGACCATCCTAAGGAAGTGTCCACGCCTCACATGGATAGTCTGGCCAAAGAAGGGGTATACTTTAAACAAGCTTACACCAGTGGCGTCGTTTGTTCACCTACTCGTGCCGGCATAATGATCGGAGGCTATCAACAGCGCATCGGGATTTATACTGCGGGACAAGGTGGAAGTGGATTCGATCCCAAGCTACCCATCTTCCCTTCAATGCTTCCCGATGAATACACCAGCATGGCGATCGGAAAATGGCACCTGGGTTTGGATGATGATTACCCGGAGTTGAAGTGGCATCCGGTAAGCCGTGGATTCGATGAAAGCTACAATTTCATGGGTCGCGGGGGGCATGACTATTTCGAATCCAAGGGAGTTAATTCCGATGACTATGCTCCCATCTATAGAAACAAAACACGCATACCGGCCGATGAATACGAAGGCTACACAACCACTCGATTCACTGAGGAAGCCGTAGACTTTATAGATCGTGAGAAAGACAATCCCTTCTTCCTCTACCTGGCCTACAATGCCGTTCACACTCCGGCGCAAGCTCCTCAAAAAGATATCGATCATTACAAGAAACTCTATCCTGGACTCAGCGAAACAAGAACCATCCTCATGGCTATGCTGCATCACCTAGATGAAGGTGTCGGTGCCGTGGTTAAAAAGCTGAAGGACGAAAAGGTCTGGGATAACACCCTTCTGATTTTCCTCACTGACAATGGTGGCGCAGGTGCGATGGATGCCAACAACGGCATTCTTCGAGGTTACAAGCAGATGGTCTACGAAGGTGGAATCCGTACCCCCTGGATAGTCAGCTGGCCAGCGAAGTTCAAAGGCGGTCGCACGATTGATACACCCGTTATTTCATTTGATATTCTTCCAACTGTATTCGATGCGCTTGGTCTGAAGGCTCCAAAAAATAATCCTTTTGATGGAAAAAGTCTCTTACCTTTGATCAATGGCGAAACGACCAAACATCATGAGGTGCTCCACTGGGATATCGGCGAACCCAAACACACCTGGGGAGTCCGCCAGGGCGATTGGAAAGCCTGGGGGGAAAAAGACGTCGTCGAGCTTTACAACCTGAAAGACGATCCTTCAGAAAAGAAAAACGTCGCCGCCAATTATCCGGAAAAAGCGAAAGAGCTGACCCAGCTCCACGCCGCCTGGAAATTGGAAATGATCAAATCCGCCAATGGAGGCAAGTTGCCTCCCGCAGCTAAAGCAACCGGCGAAGAAAAGCCCAAGCTCTCCAAGGAAGAACGGGCCAAGCGCAAAGCGGAAAAAACCAAGAAAGAGTAGGCAGAACCGAACGAGCAGAATCGACCCCTGAGGCGGACCACAGGATACGAAAGACTAAAACAAGGAATCAAATGTTAGCTTCTATTCTATTTTATTCATTTCTTCCAAATGGCGGAGCGGACACATTTGATGAGGGTGATGTCACTGCGTTTGGTACAGATCGGGAGCAAGCTCCACTCCCACAATCGAATATCGATCCTTTTCTGTAGGAGGTAGCTTGCTGCCGATTTCCAGATGCACAAACTTTCCAATCAGTCACCGACGCCGTGGCAATACGTAATCTCACCAAAGAAAATAGCGTAGCGAACAACAACCACAGGACCTCAAAAA
>JAQBYJ010000067.1 GCA_027622555.1 Verrucomicrobiota bacterium | reverse complement strand
CTCCTCGGACTTGTTCAACAAAGGACATAGATCATGCTACGATGATCTACGATCCTTTAACTGTTGGAGAAGGATTTCATTTTTGGACATAGATCATGCTACGATGATCTACGATCCTTTAACTGTTGGAGAAGGATTTCATTTTTAGACCACTTTATAGTCGTAGGCGACATAACGTGTAAGTGTCTAATGCGAGGCAATGACGTTAGCAGTTTTGGGGAGACTCATCGCATTTAGACGACTGTCTGGTTGTGGTTTTTTGTTCATTGGGGTTATCATTGGAACCGCGAAGTTCGAAGGTCAGATTAAAAACCTTTGGATGCGTTGGTCGAGTTCTTTTAGCACTGTTGTAGGTTCTTTCTTTTCTTTTTTTAACCCACTGATTTCACTGATAAGCATTGATTTTTCTGTTCGAACTTTCCAGATCGTAGCTGTGTAAATCTGCGTAATCTGCGGTTAAACTTCTTTCTCCATAACAGCCAGGAGTTGATTTATTAGCGACTTACCTGGGAACGCCACCGCGTCTCGCCGTATTTGAAGAAGGCGGAAGCCCCAGTTTGGCTCTTTCCCTACGAGTCTCGATTAAATTGCTCCTGCAAATACACAGCTAAAATCTGAGTTAACATTAAACAACCACACTATTTCATCAACACCCTTACAAAGAACTCTTCACGGGAACGGCGAGATTCTTCCAAATGCGCCACATATGCTCCATGACCTGTGCCATCGTCGTAACGTTTGTAAGTCAGTTCTTTGGTGCCAGCCTCTCTCAGGGCTTGGACAAACTCATCCAAGTGGTCGACGGGAGCCTTAATCGTGTCTGCTGTTCCATGAATGAAGGAAAGTGGAGGCACCTCGGCACTGACATAACTCATGGCATGCATTTTGGTGACATCCTTTCCCGCACCCTTTCCCCTACCGAAACGAGGCTTGGTAGGTGTCGAGCTGCAATGGGCTGACTGCACCATACTGGAATACTCCTGGTAAGGTCCGTCTCCTTCCATGCCAGCTGATGGCGGACAGATAGCTAATAACAGGGCAAGATGAGCGTTAAGAGAAACAGAAACAAATCCTTTAGTCGCGTACCCAAGAATGGATTCGATGCCTTGTCCGCGTTTGTCTCCTTGGGTCCATCCTCCGCCATGAATATAGACAATAACCGGGAAAGCGTTCTTTCCGCGGTCTGTTGGCATTGCCAAATCGAGCTTCCAGGCTTCATTTCCTTCCCGATAGGCAAGGTCAGGAAATACGGTCACGCCTTCAGGAGCCAGCTTGAGAAACTCAGAATCAGACATGTTATTACTATTGGGCCTGTTCGTGGTTTCCGAAGTTTCCTGAGCATTCGTTGAAACAGAAACCAACCATGCGATTAAGAAAAGAATGAGTTTCACAGTAGGTAGACGATCCTTACAAATTTCCACAAAGACCATCTTTTCTTTGGCCGCTTTGAAAATTTTGCTACCAAACAAATTATTTTTCAATAACGGGCAAACTTGCAGCTGCTACGGCTTGACCGTGTCGTTTGTCGTGTTCATCGGGCGTATGCAACTTGATTCTTTCTGCAAGTTCGGGGAATTCATCGGCTAAGACTTGCTGACCTTTTTTAATAATCACCTCACCGCCTTCACCAGATGTGACTCGCCCCAGGATGAGTAAATTGTGGTAGTCATACATGTCGGCATAGTGGGCGATAGAATAACCAAAATAGGTTCCGATTGTGTCATAGACAAAAGCGGCGTTTTCATCGCCATCTTTCATGTGCTCCTGTAGCATTTCTAGCCGCTCAGGGAATGGCATGCCATCATCAACCACAAAGCCTGCGTGAGGAAGTAAACGAGCGACTGCTTGTTGAGAAAAGTATTGTGCCCCTACCCCAATATCACCTGACCATTCGTCGCAATGCGCATTCTTGCTGTAGTCGATCGGCGCAAACGCCAATTCGTTTAACCAGGGTTTAATATGACCACCTGGATCCACATAACCTCCTGCCTGACTCGTCCCCATGGAGATTCCCAGAACACCGTTGTCGTTTAGAGACATCGCGCCAGCCAAGGCGGTAACTTCACCATCGTTAACTACCTCAAAAGGTATGTTTCCCCATCGTTCCTTTAGGTCAAAGAATAGTCGACGCACATGAGCCTCAAAATTGACTGGAGAGACACCTCTGAATATCGAACCTACACGAACTTCGTTGTTAACATAAACACCGGCCGCACTTCCTCCGATTGCATCTACACGAGGAAGTTTAGCCGCTGCGCGTTTCAATGAATCCTGAATTCCAGCAATGTGAAAAGCCGGGTCCTTTTCAAAGTAAGGGTCCCATTTAACTTCTTCGGAAAACACCAATTTCCCATCTATAAGCGCTGCGCATTTACGATCACTACCTCCGAGATCAAATCCGATACGACACCCATCCAGATTTCTACCCAAGGTAACATCATTCTCTTTTTCTTCGGGCAGTTCGTCTTCTGTGGTGTGGATGAGTTCAAACGGAACTCCGTAAACTTTTTCCCCCATAAATTGATGGTCAAATCCCCGTTGTCCTCCAGGACAATAGATTCGTTTTAGTTCTTCGGACAGCGCACGATCTCCAGCAACATAAACATTATATCCGCCTTTCTGCCAGAGAAGAAATTTTAGAATGCGTTCGATGTATTTCAGGTTTAACGCCTTCAAATCCCTGGAGTGAGGAAGAATCTTTGTCCTAAACACCGATACCGTTCCATCCGTTCGTTTTAGAGCCAGAGTGAACCTTTCAGATTCACCGAGTTGTTTGATCTGATGGTCATAGGCCCTATTCCATTTGGCGGCTGGAACAAAGCCAGTATCCAGAATTGGAATATGTTTTAGTAAGATAGGTAAATCTGTAACGCCGCTCATTTATTGGGCAACTCTACCATAAATTTACAAATAGACCATTAGCACTTATCGCCAGTAATTTAGCTATTTCGACTGCAGTGACCTTATGGTAACTTTCAAATGCTTTGAATATCTTTGATGTTTAGTTCGCTATTTCTTCCGTATAGTAGCGCATGCCTGAAGAGAAGCCTTTGGGAAAGAGATCCTTTTTATCAGACCAGGGAACCGAGGGGTCTAAAATGGTACCAAACTGTTGGTAGTTATTGTACGGGACCGCTTGGTCTTTCCATCGAGTCAATTGGTTCCGATACTCAGTACGCATTGCTTTCAATGTTTTTGCCTGAGCCTTATCGCTAATCACATTTTTCAATTCGTAGGGATCGTTCTTGAGATCAAATAATTCCTCACCTGGTTCAAATTCATCACCGTATGGCCAGTAAATGTATTTATGGGTTTCGGTCACAATGGTCATGCAGGTTGTTCCCTGAGTTCCCCACACATTGAAAACAGGTAACGCCTCTCGAACCGATGAAACCTTATTTTGAATGATCGGAAGCAAACTCTTGCCGTCTATGTTCCTGGGAGCAACAACTCCTGCCAGATCCAAAATGGTTGCGGCCATATCCACGTTGCCCGTAACAGCTGAGACCCGGCGACCCTTGCCTGCGGATTTGGATCGTGGATCGTAAATGATAAGCGGAACCCGGGCACCTTCTTCGTAGGGTAATACCTTGCTTCCCATACCATGCGACCCGTTGAAGAACCCATTGTCCGAAGTAAAGATGATAACGGTGTTGTCGGAAATACCCTGACGTTCCAGTTCTTCCACGATCATACCGATGGCATAATCCACACCGTAGATTTGCTGGTTATAGAGCCTTAGTTCTTTTTGGTAACCTGCATCCGTGTCGTAATTCCATACAGTAAATCGGCCGAACTGCCTTCCCATCCGACTCTGGTGGGCCAGATGTTCACCGGCCTCTCTGCCGTAATTGGGGAGCTTTCTAAATACGGTTTTTCGATACACATCATCAAAGAATGGATCGGGTTGAGCTGGCTTATGAGGAGCTTTAAAGAAAATGCTTAGGCTAAAGGGTTGGCCGTCCTTTACAGAATCCTTGATGAACTCCTGTCCCGCTGCTCCATAAGCTCTTGAACTGTGCGGATACTTCTCGGCAAAACGTGCGAGATATTCGTTCTTCGCAGTGTCGTAGGATGTTTGTCCCAGGCCACCCACCCAAAAGTCAAAATCCTCATCGGGAATATTTTCCCATTTGTTTTCGTTTCCTCCTTTAGTTGGATCAGAAACAACAGGAAAACCGAATTTCCCTCCAAACCCAGTTCGATAACCGGCTTGCTTCAGCAGCTTGGGAAATGACTGATTCCAAATGGCATTAGACATGGGACCATGCATGAAGTTCGTGCCAGACTTGTACTCATACAAACCAGTCATCACGTTGGCCCGACTGGCCATGCAAATGGCTGTTGTATCATAGTGACGATCAAAGATTACGCCCTGACTGCCAAGCTTGTCGATGTTGTGAGTTTTGACATCGGGATTCCCATAGGAACCCAAAGTGTCGTAGGCCTGATCATCCGTGAAAAAGAAGATGATGTTGGGCTTTTCGTTTTCAGCCTGAGAAGTGCAGGCGGACAAAAGCAGCAAAGAGATCGGGATTACGATTTTGAATAGGTATCTTGTCATGGGATTGGACATAGTTCGAGGATCGGGAAATAAAGCCCCTCCTACAGTTTTATTTATGCTGTAGGAGCGGGTTTATCCCGCGATTGCTCTTAGAGTATTTCGATGGTAGATAGAAAGTAACAGCAGAAGTAAGCATCGTTTTACTCAGCCCAATTCACGAATCTCAGGGAACAACAAAGTCAACAACAACCAACCGCCTGCAACGCACAAGCCAAAAGCTGATACGAATATCATTATATCTCCAAACTTACGGATTCGGAAAGATCTACTCCCAACATCAAAACGAAAACGAATGGCGGCATAACCAAGCAGCGGTAGCATGAGCGTCTGCATCATGCCCGCAAAAATGATCCAGGCCTTGGGCTTGGGGATGAAGTAAAAGAGCACAAAAGACACCAAAGGCAGTGCCACGCAGAAAAACTTATGCAAAGAATAGCGATTCTTGCCACTCTTGCTGCCTCCTCGGATTTGAAACACCGCGTCAGACCACACATAAGCGCTACTGGCGTTATTAACGAAAAAAGTGGAGTAAAGGACCATAACCGCTCCAATCAAAAATAGACCCACCGCCCATTCTCCAAATACGGGCTCATACATAGCCGAAAGAGTACGGATCATATCCATGCCTTCTGGATGTAACCCAGCTCTTCCCAAAACAGCTGCACCAAGGAGATAGAAAGCGACTGTGGAAATGGTGTATATGACCATCGAGCACCAGGCATCCCATTTCATGACACGTATCCACCCATGAGCTCTAATTTCCCAAGATGAACCGTCTTCCCTCGGCCCAACAAACTTGGCATACCCTTTTTCGAGGCACCAATAAGGATAGAAAATCAATTCACCGGCAGCCATGCCGATAATACCAAACGCAGCCAAAGCCGTGGCCAGTGGATAGATTCCTTCCACTTTAGGCGGTATTTGAAATTTCAATCCTTGGGTAAATTCGGACCAGGAGATCGCCCAACTTCCAGCACCTTGTAACATAAGCACGTTGACCACGGACATAATGGTGAATCCCACTACAAAAATCGTTACGGCTTTTTCAATAAACCGATATTTGCCAAGGTATAAAATGACAGCTGTTCCAATTGAAATAATAAACGCCCAGATATAAGTATCAGGTCCACTATCAGGCATATCACCTGGATCAATTGCGGTACCCGATACTTTGATACCTTCAACTTCGGCGAGTTGCGCTTTGACCGAGGCATCAGACGCCTCGTTATAAGCTTTCCCTTTTTCGGTGATTGGAACCGACAAAGTGAGAGCCTGCCCTACTCCTCCGACAACTCCGCCCATTTGACCGATGGAGCCAAGGAATACCAACATGGCAAACCAGGCTATCCAATGAAGCCCGAAAGGCTTCCAGCCTTTAAGCTGACCTAGACTACTCAAGGTAGTTTTACCTGTAAGAATGGTAAATTTCCCAATTTCCAGTTGGACGAATACTTTTATAAAGCAGCCGATCAAAATAACCCAGAGCAGGTAGAATCCCGCTTCGGCTCCCGCGACTGTTGTAGCGATCAATTCACCAGATCCAACGACAGACCCTGCTATGATAAGGCCCGGTCCAAGCTCTTTTAATATACCACCCAATTTTTTTGGTGCTTCGCGAATAACAGTCTCAGATTGGCTCATCGTATAGTTATAGGCTGGAAGTGCTTTCCTTCTAGAGAGGCACGCCAGTCGTCCTCATTATCAATTAAAGCTCCAGGATCTCCTTCAGATTGCATCCACGTATCCAGCTCCGCAGACAGGACATCCTTCACTGAATAATAGTCGGGATCATCAGCAAGATTATTCATAGAGTAAAGGTCGTCGGATACTTTATAAAATTCCTCAACCGGACGTCTCAAATATCGATGGACCAAGTCGACACTCTGTCGGTTCATTTCGCGATCCGGATTGTTCCATGGCCCGGATTCCGCCAACCAGCTAGGCCAGAAGTCATGAAAGCGATGCCGCCCCATGATGTGTTTTTCTATAAACAGGAGATCCGGCCTGAGATTCCGAATGTATAAATAAGTCCCGTTGGTAACTGCACGAATGGGGTATGGAGGTCCTTCGGGTATATTGTTGTGCATACAGTAGGCAAAGGCGCGGTGTTCATTCTCTTCACCCCTGATGACCGGAAGAAAACTGGACCCGTCAAATTCAAGCGACTGCCAGTCGCCCCCAGCAGCCTCGACGAGAGTCGGTACCACATCCGCATACTGAATCAAGGCGTCCGTTCGCGTCCCCTTTGCTGCAACCTCCGGCCAACGAACTACCATGGCCGTATGGACACCGGAATTCCAGTTGGTCCATTTCCCACCGGGAAACATTGAACCCTGCTCACTGGTAAACAGCACCAGTGTATTCGCCGCCTGGCCTGACGCCTGGAGAGCTTGCAGACTCAGTCCCACCCCCCGGTCTAGTTCCTCAATTTCTGACAGGTACAGTGAAAAGGCAGTACGCGTTTCCTCTGTATTCGCAATATTCGGTGGCAACTGAATTTTATTCGAAGCCAAGTGCTCAGGTGCCTCCACAGTCCACGGCGCATGCGGCGAAGAAAAACCCAACACCAGGCAAAAAGGTTGTGACGGATCCTGCTTCATGTAGGCAGTTAAGGCATCGGTGTCGATGCCCTCGGATTCTCTCGAATTGCCTCCTTGCAAGCCCCTGACCTTTTCGAATGGAAATACTTCGTCAGGCCCGACATGCACCTTACCGCTAATACCAACCCGGTAGCCAAGATCACCTAGATGGTGAACCATGCTCTTCAGTCCATTTCGCGCAGCGGAGTGATTCCATGCGGATCCGTTGCTAACAGGATACAAACCGGTATATAACTCTGTGCGACAAGGATTGCACATCGCCATGGAGAGGAATGCCCGATTAAAAATGATCCCCTCTGAAGCGAGTTTATCAATATGCGGAGTCCTTGCAGTTTCCCCTCCAAATATAGGCAAGTCCAAGTAAGTGCAGTCATCCCCGATCATTATAAGGATGTTGGGTTGACTAGTGGCGCTAGCCTTAAACGCTAGCAACTGAAGAACAATATAAACAAGGGAAAGTTTGCGGAGCATAAAACAAGGGAAAAGTGGTGAATTTAAACTTCAAAAATGTAGGAGCTGCTTCAGCTGCGATCTTAATTATTAGATGCCAAGCTGGGGCTTGGCGTTCCCAGGGAATCGCAGCTGAAGCAGCTCCTACAAATTAAACCAAAGGATTTAAATCAGCCGTTTAATGGCCAGCCTTCACGGTAATGTTTCTTGAGCATCTTGCCAGCTTCCGGGTTGCCGACGATTTTGCCTTTTTTGCCATCATACTGAACTTTTTTACCAGCTTTGTAAGCAACCAGACCCAGGAACATCATTTCCATCATTTTGCCATTATAGTCAAAATCACAGGAGGTCTTCATGTCGGTTTTCGCCGCATTGATCCATTCCTCTTGAAATCCAATGGATGGAGGAACGAGTTTCTTTTTCGGACGCGGTTGATAGTAAGTCATGTTGGCATTTTTCCCGTAAGGTAAAACGGCACGCGTGGTGAAATCGCAAACCAGGGCACCTTCAGAACCGACGAACATACCACCGTGACCAATCTTGGTCACATCGATAAATTTGTTGGGCATCTTTGGCTTCATAGCCCCCTGCCACCAATTGACACGAACTTCTCCACGCCAATCATTTGCCGGAATCATAAACCATGAATGCATATCAACCGGGACTACCTCGGGATTGAAGGCCTCACCTTTGGCCTCAGCGGAAGTAGGTAAGTCTGCATCCAGAGCGTTCCAAACCAGATCCATGGTATGAGCGCCCATGTCACCAATCTGGCCACTGCCAAAGTCCCAAAACATATTCCAGTTCAGGCAATTCGAGCCGGGTTTTTCCGGAAGATTCTGGTAATAGCGGGGATTATAATCATGCCAGGGTGACGGCCCAAGCCAGAGATCCCAATCAAGGCCTGCCGGTGGTTTGCCCTCTTTCTTCGGATAACCAGGTTCACGTAGCTCACGATTGCCCCAGGCATGTACATCTTTCAATTCACCGATTACCCCATCACGAATGAGCTCCCTTACGCGGGCGAAATTATCGATCGCATGTCTTTGGGTTCCCACTTGAGTGGCCAACTTGTCTTTCTTTTCAAGCCACTTCAGTCGATTGTAGCGCGCCTCATGGACAGAATTACCAAGCGGTTTTTCGCAATAGACATGGTAGTCGCGGTTCAAAGCCCAGGATGAGATGTGACCATGAAGATGATCGGGTGTGCAAATTACGACTGCATCAACGTCCTTTTGGTCAAGGGCTTTGCGCCAATCTTTGTAGCGTGTGGCCTTGGGGAATTCCTTTGCACCAATAGCCATGTAGTCGTCATGCACATCGCAAATAGCCACTACGTTCTGTGTTTTTAGCACATTGTAGTGGGCAGTGGCTCGACCATAAGCGCCGATCAGGGCGATGTTCAGTTTATTGCTCGCCGCGCTTTGCCCAAAGAGTGAGCCGCTTGGCATGATGAGGAGACCAGCTCCAGCAGCAGCGGTTGTTTTTACGAAATTACGTCTATTTATTGGGGTGTTCATCATTTTGATTGGGTTGAATTCGAAGCCGCTGGGACTTTGAAGAAAAATAAATTAATGGATAACTAAACTGATTTTTGGTTCCTATGCCACCATTATCCTTCATGAAAGATTGGGCGATTGCAAAGCAGTTAAATGATTACTTGGAGACCAATTGCGGGTAGTAAGGTTTCAGGTCCAGACCATCTTCCATTTCATCCTGCAACTTAAGAAGAATTTGAAACATTTTCTTAATTCGGGGCCACTGGGCCGGGTCCCCAACCAGATCATGCATCTCGGCAGGATCTTTCTTCACATTGAATAGGCGAAGCACATGTCCTTGAGGATAAAGAACCAATTTGTAATCCCCTACTCTGACCATACGTTGAAACTCCATCTCATACGCAAAATAAAGGGTATCTTTTAAGTGACTCTCCTGCTTCCTGTCTTTGATCAAGGGCATGACGCTGCTGAACTCGACGTAGTCTGGCTTTTCAATGCCACCCAAATCGAGCGCCGTAGCCATGACATCCTGCACATGCACAAATCCGTCCCTGCCTTCGCCTTTTGGAACGTCCGGACCAACAACCATAAACGGGACCTTCACGCTGTGTTCATACATGTTCTGTTTACCTAGCAATCCGTGATTTCCACAGGACAAGCCGTGGTCGGCTGAGAAAAAAATGTAGGTATTGTCCATTTTCCCCGTCTCCTTGAGTTTGGCGATAATACGTCCGATCTGCTCGTCCATATGTGAAATGATCGCATAGTATTCCTGGCGGTTCACACGAATGGAGTATTCCGTTCTCGGCATGGGTGCCAGGTTCTCATCTCGTAAAATGGAAATTTTACCATCAGAATTACGCCAACTCAACATCCCCATTTCCTTCATGTGGGGGTACTCACGCAAATAATTGATTGGCACTTCCATCTCCTCCTGAGGATACAGATCCACAAAACGCTTGGGTGCCTGACGGGGATCGTGAGGCGCATTGAAGGCTAAAAACATGAAGAAGGGTTTTTCACTATCCGCTGCCTTGTCCAAAAACAGTTCTGCATCATCGGCAACCACTTCGCTCCAATGTTTGCCGCCTTGCCAAAATCCTTCAAAGGACTGATCGTAGGGTGACCATTTATCCAGTTCTCCTTCAATGGGCCGAAGGTAGCCTTCAGGTGTCTGATTCGGCATTCCAGGTCTTTCGTGAATCGCGTTTTGATACAGATCGGCTGATGGAATCTTCACGTGCCATTTGCCGGTCATGTAGGTCTCGTAACCCGCAGCCTCCATTAATTGAGGCCAGGTTTGGCCCTTTTCGGCCAATTGCTGCAATTTCTCTTTGCTATCAACTTGGTGAGCCCTCCAGATAAATCGACCCGTTTGCATCATAGTTCGTGAAGCCACACAGATGGCTCCGTTCCAACCGCCCATATTATAGGCGTTGTAAAAGCTAACTCCCGATTCAGCCAGAGTATCAAGATGGGGCGTATGGATGTCTTCGCAACCATGGGCATGCACCGTTTCATAGCTGTGATCATCCGCGAAAATAAACAGGATGTTGGGTTTGTCTTTGGCTACGGAGAGGCTCGCTCCAAAAAATAAAGCAATGAACACAGAAATGTGGAGGGGTTGTAGGAATTTCTTAGGCATGTAAGTTGGATAGATTAAAAAAAGGGAGCATCATCAGGTATTGAGAACAGATCAATAGCAGAAAGCTCTGATCAAGGATTGTATTCACCAAGCTTTCAGAAAACAACCTGTACTTTTCAAAAATCCTTTATCTGGCATCTATTGGAATCACCCGTATATCTCCAAAGGTGACATCGGAAAAATGGGCAAGCAGCAGAACACTTCCTGCCTGAACGTCATCATTTTCTTCCCACCGCTCTAAATCCGCGTTCTCAGGCTCTTCTTCACCTACAGCCCATAGTTTTACTTGAAAGCGGCTGTGCCCATTGGACAGGGTTTCCACGCGGTGTTTCATATGGTACGGTTTCTCAAACTGAATTTGTCGGCGACGATCCGACTCAACGCGTAAATGTTGTTGGCCATCGAAAATTCGCCATCTGCATTGGCTGAGATCACTACCCAATCTGAATTCAGCAGTCGCTCCTAGTGGATGCCATTTTACAGTAGGTTGGTTTCCATCCGGATCGTGTCCCGGCCACCTGGTTGCAATCGCGGCGTGTGAGACATTGGTTTTGTTTGGACCGGATTTCGGAGGCGTGAGCGCGTGAATCGTCACAGTTGTTTGAACCTCGTAGTTAACCCAACGTTCATCACCAAATGCTAACACCCGATCATAGTATCGATCTGTTGTTCGAACTCCAGCTCCGGTCAGAATCCATTTACCGTCGACGATTTGCGCAACATCCTGAATGTCCTCTACATCGCTCCAATGAATCTCATAGGGAAGCGCCCAGCCAGGTCCTTCTACATAATTGATAACCGTGACATCGGCGGTTACCAATTCCTGGCTTTGGTGTTTGGCAACAATGTGAAGGAGGTTTTTCCCGGATTTTAGTTCCGAACAAAGCAACTCCACATTGAAATCCCCGGTGCGAGCGATGCGTTTATAATCTTCACGAAAAGAAAGCTCCCTAAGTTCGGACCCATTTAACGAGAAGTGAAGCGACTCTATTTCTTCCCCCGGTGATACATGACCCAAGAGGTTTACCCATCGCTGGGGATGACCGCCCAGATGTCCGAAGCTTTGCTCCGAACCATACCACACATCTATATCAAGTGATTGTCCGAAAGTAAAAGAATTGAAAGTCAATAAGAACGCCAATACCCAACCTTTTCTAAAATTGGAACCGTGGATCATCGATTTAGTTGAGTGAATACAGAGTCCTTAACTACCGGATAGTCTGTACTCTCTACGAAACAAATAGTGAAAGAGAGTGGACTATCCAAATATTTTTCACCTCCGGCTCTACCAAATCCAAATACCGTCATTTCATCCCGCATATTGTAATAACGGTCAGGAAATACATCGTCCAAATGATTAACCAGGACTATCATTCGAGGCGAAGTGACATCCCCAAACGCTATCCATTCAGGGCCAGGTAAATCATCGTTCTGCTTTTCATCGATCGAATGAGCTACTTCGTCCTTCGAAGAATACCAGAAGTCCGTCTTATCCAACTTCCCTCCCGGAACGCCTTCATACAAAATCCAGTACTGCCGACCGGGACTCACCCGATTCATGGTAAAGTCACAGTGCGTCGGTGAAAAATCCCACACACCTTCCCATTGTCCATTCTCAGAGGTAAATACGATTTGAATGCGATTGGGCTCTTGAATCGTGATCGTTGAAGTGGATGGATCCGTGCCTGCGTTTCGAGCATGAAAATAACTTCCATCCTGTTTATGGATGGCGTTGGGAAATCCACGGTATTCACCCTTCGACTCTGTCCCTAGATCCTTATGAAACCCTATCCAATCGACTCCTTCGACGTCGAGCATGCTGGAAAGTCCCCCACCTTCCTTTTCAAGGTAGTAGGTGGCTATTGGGGTAGTAATAATGTAACATGGAACATTGCCCGCAGTTTCATCGATGCCGTCGGTGAGAATAACGAACGGTGAACTATTTTCCTGAGAGCATCCGAATAGAATAATAGTCAGCATAAAGTAGCACAGGCGTCTTGCCTTAGCTTTATATACATCTTCGAGCCGTCTGGTGACAAATAACAACCTCACTCCTACCTTATAGTTCCTAAACTGTAGGAGCGGGTTTATCCCGCGATTTTTTGGTAGCCTTTCGAGCGATCGGGGCATAAAGCCCCTCCTACAATTACTTTGAGAATTCATCGTCAATTATCTTCCAACCCACGTATCCAAGCTTCAATGACTTCTATTGCGGGTGACTCCACATTATGGACAGAAACCGGCGGCATTTTAAATGGACCTTTGTGTGTCATTCTTTGCAACAAAATGGATCGATCGGGATCTCCTGGCACAACCACCTTGGCTCCTTCAATTCCCAGATCGCCGGCCATCAACTCTCCATGAATAATATTTTGATCCGCTAACGCGGTTATGAACCTTGCATCGAAATTACCCCTGGAAGGTCCACCCGGTTGATGGCAGCTGGCACAATTCACATCCAAATAGCTGCGGGCTCTCAATTCGAGACTTGCTTCGGGATCCTCTATAGAGGCCAATCGTTCAAGTCGCGAAATATCCTTCTCTCGAAAACGAATATCCAGCAGCCCCATCGAACTCCAATCGCTGATTTGGGTGCCAGTATTGAATTGCCGCATATTAATCTTTGGAAGAAAGCCCAAAAATGACTGCTGAGGATTTAAACTTCTTTCCGGGCCTGGAGAAAAGTATTGAATACCCGAATCATCCGGGAGCGAAACAATCTCCCCACGCTTTACTACAACACTCTCATTAGCCTCCTTGTTCCAGCGATAGGCAACCGCTTGAAACTTCAAGTCAGGCAAGGCTCGAAATACATGCGTTTCGTGTGGCAAGCCGCCTACGGTTGAGTAGTGCTGCACAATAACCGTCCGCTCAGGCATAATCCACTCATCGCCGAACGAAAGTTGAATACGCTTACCTTCTGGCAGCTTGAAATAGGTCCTAACCTTCAAACCGGGCAGCCAGGGAGGAGCATTCATTTTGGCCTCCACAAAACCATCCTGCACCGTTTGTTTCGATAGATCAGTGAAAATGCCAAGATCAGATAATCTTTCAGCGTAAAGTTCGGGCGGTTTCTGAGTACTCTCGCCAGTGTAGCGAAATACCACCAAGCTACCGGAGTCCTCTTGAAACTTGTTCGCGTCACGCCAGATGGTTCCGCGATTCATCACCCACATCGATCCGTCCGGATGCACTTCATTCCAAACCGGTTTATTCAGGTCGCTTGCAAAATCCAAGACCTCACCTGGATCATTCACATCAATCGCTTTCACCCAGTTAGAAGCCCAATCGACGAAGAAGAACTTTCCTTTCCATGGCTCTGGAAAGTTGCCCGCTTGAGGATAAAAGACTCCACCCGCAATACAGCGACCTACGGTTGTCGGATAATGGTAAACCGGATTGGTGTATTCACCTTGCGCTGAAGGTCCTTCAGCCTTGGGCCATCCATAGTTGTGCCCCGAAAAGATCTCATTGATTTCCTCGTAAGTTGATTGGCCTACATCCGACTCAAACAGACGAGTTGTCCCCGGCATAAAATCCATGCCCCAGGGATTGCGAATTCCGATGGCGTAAATGGAGCGGTATTTTCCGTAGGTTTGCCGATAAAAGGGATTGTCCTTAGGGATGGAACCATCGGGATTGATTCGGAGTATTTTCCCCTGAATCGTTGTTAATGATTGAGATGCTTCTCCGTTGAGGTGTTCGCCGTTCGCAATATACAATTTCCCGTCCGGTCCAAAACGGATGGGTCCCCCCTGGTGACCCGCCGGAACACGCCCCGCAATCCTGGACTGATCATCTCCTTTGAGAAGAATGCGCTCGCTTGCCGGGTCCACTCGATTCCCATCTAAAGTAAACCGACTAACTACATGATGAGTGTAGGGCTCCTTGGCTACATAAACGAGATAGAGGTAAGGAGAGAGTGGAAAATCCGGATCGTAGGTAACGCCAATTAATCCACGCTCCCAATACGTATCCAACTTCTCAGAAATATCTAGCACCGGTTCCGGCAGTAATTGCTCATCAATCACCATTCGCAGGTAACCGGTTTGCTCAGCGTAGATCACGCGACCGTCGGGAAGGATCGATATAGCGGTGCCAGCATTGATATTTTCGACAACGACAGTCTCTTCAAAACCCTCCAACAGAGTGGCTTCCGCCAATAATGCTGACGGGCCTGAAAACAGGATACTGAGAGCACCCATTAAATACGTGGTGGCGGATCCCAAATATTTGATAATTGCAGCGACCAAGGGTAGACGCACTTGCCCGGCAGTTACAGCTTCAATGGGTAGGGATGGACCGCCGGGCCGTCCGCAATAGTGGCGACAGAATCCTCGGACACCTCGGCGAGGCGTCCCTACCCATTCGGATCCTATAGCTAGGGCAACTGCATCCCTGCAGTGCCGTGTTGAAAGTAAGAACCGCAGGATACCATGCCTTTTAATGAAGTCATAAAAACTGATATAAAGGACTTTAACCATTCAATGTGCGATTACCGGTTTCGGCTGCGAATCATCAAAGCAGGACCGGGTAATAGGATCTCGATACCATGGTGTTCAGTATCGCTCACCAACTCGAACCGGTTCTCCCCTTTTTTCAGCCAGGAAGGATCAATGGAAGTCACAGAGTATTCAACCTCGTGCCCGGAGCCTTCCGCCACAGGAATAAAATGACCGTTTAGCTGAAAGTATTCTTTTACCTCCCCGGCACCTCCCGTCCAAGAAATCACATGGAGATCAGCTTGTTCGATGTCCGAGGGATCAATGTCGATATTTATGGTACACGCCTTCTTACGATTGACCCTGGACCAGAATGGGTTCGGTAAATCTTTAGAGCTAAACAAGGAAACTTCGACATTCTCTCGTGGCGCAACCTCGAGGCCACCTACCTTGGCCGCCTGGAAATGTAGATTAGGATGATCTTGAAATGAAACCGTCGCTTTAACTTCTATCTGTGTCTGTGCTGGAAGCATTGATAAATCCCATTCAAGCCGGTGCGTTTTACCACGACCTGCCCCAAGCATACCGTATGGTTTCCGCTCCTTTGTCATGCCATGCCAATCCGTTTCGAAACCATTGCCATTTTCATCGTAGCCGTAGTAGCGAGCTTGATACACGACTTCGGAAACCGCTTCCAATTGATTGCTTTCTATTTCAAAAAGGATGGTCTCGCCCTGAGTGTTGGCCGACACCGTCGCCTCAAAACTCCCTAAACCTCTAGACTGGAGGTCGGGGTGATCCCTGGATAAACGAACGTCCAAAGCTGCATTTTCGACTATAAAATGCCCCCACTCCAACCCGGGCTTATCGCAAGCAAACTGCAAGGTATTGTAACCATTCACCAAATCGGTCGGTGCTAAATTGAACGTAGGATAAAGGTGCGTGCAGTTATCATAGGCAGTTCCATTCTCCGGTATCGAAATCTTTTGTCTCCCATTAATGGATACGCGTTTATGACTGGTTCCTGGATGACCTCCCCAGATTTCGCAATATAGATTGGCTCCGTCGATAGATCGCAGATCTTCTTCGATTAGAATCCGCATCGCTCCACTGGATTGCGTTTCGGTTCTTGTGGCATGGCGTGGATGGACACCTATTCCGGCGCTATTTACACGCAGTTGTCTCCGGTTAAAATAAGGATTACCATGTTCTTCGCCTTGTTCGTACCAATAACGACGCACAAATCCAGAGTCATCGATGGCCCCATAAACACGTTTCTTGAAATCCTCCCTGATCGTTACATGGGCGTTCGGAAATATTTGCGTCATTACCAGGCCGATCAATTCTTCCTGCGGATCCACCCAATAATACGTGTTAAAGATCCCTCCCCAGGAATAGGTGCCGACAGAAGCCAAATCGTCAGCCTTGCCTCGCTCGGTCAATACCCCAAATCCATAACCAAAGCCGTCCCCATGACCCGGGAAGGGAACGCTTAACTCTCCGATGTGATTTTGCGTCATCAAGTCGACTGTTGATTCATCTAAAATCTTCACACCTTCCAGACTGCCTTTATTTAAAAGCATCTGCAGAAAACGCATATAGTCCAAGGTCGAACCAACCAACCCGCTTCCGCCGGCGTATAACTTGCCCTGGCCTTCGTTGGATAAGTCAGCTGAATAATTGATAGAACCAGCTGATAAGATTTCACTACCGACTTTGACCAATCCTCCATTCTCATCGGGTGAATAAAGGGGGACTAACCGTTTCTGCTGCACCTCATTCACGTAGAAACGCGTATTCTCCATTTTTAAGGGTCTGAATATACGTTCGTGAAAGTATTGCTGCAGAGTTAAGCCTGACACGACCTCGATGACGCGACCCAGCACATCGATGGACTGTCCATACATCCATTGCTCTCCAGGTTGGAAGGCCAGAGGCAATTGGGAGAGTTTATCCGTGTGCTCTTCCAGAGTATCTATATTGGGAACCAGCAGATCGTGCACCCCTGCTTTTTGATAAAACGCATCCTGCGGGATTCCAAACCAACCATAACCGATCCCTGATGTATGAGTCAGTAGATGATGAATCGTAGGCTCCGCCGCTACATCTGTGAGCGTGACTCCATCTTCACCAAGTACTTTGAGCGAAGCAAAACTCGGAAAGTAAAGCGAAACAGGATCCTTCAGTTTTATCGATCCTTCTTCCACAAGCTGCATAACAGCCACCGAGGTCACCGCCTTCGTCATGGAGGCAAGGCGAAACAGTGAGCCGGTGTCGCACTCTCCAACAGATTCAAAGTAGCCAATCTGCCCATGCCTGGCTACCATGCCAACCGCTGCGGTAACAACCCCATCATCCACCTGGCTTTGCAGATATTTGGTAATTTCAATGAGGGCATCTTCAGACAGTCCAATCTGCGCAGGAGGAACCTGGACCAGATCCCGGTCCGATGCTTGGACCAGGCTGGCTAAAACTAAAAGCGCGCATACCGCGATGGATGATTTAAAATGTAGGAGCGAGCTTGCTCGCGATCCCGTAGTCCACTGATTCGCGAGCAAGCTCGCTCCTACAAATAACCTGCGTATGTTTTTAACCATGCGTTTCATTCCTAAAATGGTGGGGCTGGTGAATGAATGTAATACCTACAACTCCCGAATACGAACATTCTTCACCTGGATTTTGATTGGTATACCCGCATGCAATTGTAGCCCAATCAACCCGGAGGCTTTAAAGTTCTCCTCATCCTCATCGATTCCAATACTCAGGACGACTCCATTCACCATGTGGATGAACTGGTTCCCGTTGGCGATGATGGTGTAGTCATTCCAGTCATCGCGCTTGATGGCTTTTTCCAGTTCATCGGGATCACCGACAGAGCCTATCTTTTCGATCCGCGGCTTTTTTGTATTTTCCGGATTGTTACGCACGATGACCACTTCGCCGCGTTGGCCCATGAACATCCTGTGCTTTTCCTCAAAAAACATTCCAGTGAAACGGTCTCTGGGTGGTTTACTTGAATCATTCTTATCCAGATGCCAGCGAGGTTCAAAATCGGCCTGCAGTCCCTTCATGACATGGTCGCCGACATCTTAGGATCGGTATTGCATACCCGAGTTCTGGCCATCCACCTTATACTGGAATCGCATTTCGAAATTCCCGAATGAACCACCCCGGTATATCAGAAAGGTATTGTGAGGCGCTTTGTTATCCTCAGTAGTCTGACCCACGATAGCACCATTCTCGACTCGCCAGAATTGGCTCAATCCGTCCCAGCCGGACAAATCCTTGCCATTGAACAGAGCCTTGAAGCCAGGTTCCAGTTCGTGGTGGTTGGCTGAGAGGGATAATCCGAGGAGTAAGAAGAAAACACATAGGGGAAGAATAGGATATTTCATGATGATTGAGTTTAGAGTTTCGGCATAGCCAGCAACACTCTGATTACCAGATTGATTTCAAAATAGAATTAGACTGTTATAAAATAGAAAGCCATTACTTTTCCTTGGTTTGAAGTAACTCACTGATTTGAACGTTGAGAGTTTCATTTGCCTTTTCAGCATCCACTTTGGCCAGCGTTTCCCGCTTAAGCACGATGGGGTTTCCATGGCCGATGTTGTTGAGCAGATAGAAGTCATAGCTCAACCGCTGATCCCGAACCAGACGTATAAGCGTTTGCCAATCCTGGTCCTCAGCTCTTCGACTGATTCCAGAGGTCAAGATATCGACTCCGGTTTGTTTGCCCATTGCCTGAAGTGCGGGGAGTCACGATATAAATGCAATTGATTTCCGGTTTCCCACAGACAAACAGGTAGGGCGGGTGCGTCCCCGCACCGCCGCCGAACGTCCAGGAAACACACGGCACTGCGAGGACGCAGTTGCCCTACCCATCTCGGATTCAAGGAAAATTGGATTGAGCCGTTCGCTCGACCAAAAGGCCGGATACTCCCCGCACTTATAGTTACACCCGTCCCATACCATTGAAACTTGATAGCCTGCATCCTCACAATTAAATACCTCTAGTGGTTTCCATTAATACAATATTCTGGAAATTGGTAACTTAAAATAGAGGAAGCTGACAACTTATGAACTTGTGAAAGATTTTAACAAATCTTATCTTAACTGCATTTAGCTTCCTACGTGCTCTTCGTCTGGTGGCTTTTGACCTACACACATATAACCAATGAATAAATTTCTTTTCCTGATCTCCCCTCTTCTTGTGCTATTACCTCAAATTCCGGCGGCTGTGCTGACCGTGGATAACAACGCAGGCTCCGTAGCCATGTTTACGGGAGTTCAGGCTGCGATCAATGCCGCAAATACAGGAGATACCATCCTGATCGCAGGTTCTCCAAATTTTTATGGCGATTTACACGTATAAAAGCAGCTCCACTTTGTGGGGGTGGGTTATTTCCATGCAGCCAATGCCATACCTGGATTAAATACCCATGTCTCATTTATTCACCTGCGATTCAAAAACGACAGTACGAATGGAAATAGCTCCGGTTCTACGGTTACAGGGACCTACGGCTATTTGGAGTCAGAAGATGATGTCACCGGACTTGTTATCGATAAGTGTTTCAATAACGGACATAACTGGACTTTTAACGGTCCCGTAACTGTGACTCGATCCTTCGGAACAACTGATATCTCGATGCATGCCGCGACCAGTTCCATTTCTAACAGTGTATTCAGGGACATTCGGTTATATGCAGGTAATTCTTCCGCTACGAACTGCGTTGTCACCGGAGGAATCAGCGGAGCAGCCTCCAATACCAGTTTTACAAATACAATCTTCCTAACAACCGTGGGGGCCAGTTGGGATGCTGATCCTTCCTTCACTTTTTGCCTGAATATAGGCGGAAGCTTTCTTCCCGCAGGGAACGGCAATATCAATGGCGAATTGGTCGGCACAGTCTTAATGGCATCAGGATCCTCTGACGGGTATTACCAACTGAAGGAAGGTAGCCCGGCAATAGGAGCCGGATTCGGCGGAGCTGACATCGGAGCCTTTGGCGGTTCGGATCCGTATATGCTTTCAGGCCTTCCTGGCATCCCCCGAATGACTCGCTTCAATGCACCGGGAACTGCCACCGGACTCACGGCTGTAACGATTGAAGTAGAAGCGGAAGCCTTCCCCGAGTAATGCGCGTTTATCTGTAACTTATAACGGCTCATGAAAACGCACTCTAGCTTATCGTGTCTTTTGGCACTCATCAGTTTTGCCGGGTTAGCAACGGCACAGCCGGTTATCGAACAGGCTGAATATTATTTCAATTCCGACCCAGGACCCGGAAATGGAACGGCTATTTCTGTGCCAGCGCCGAATGAATCACCTATTGATATCAGCTTTGATATTCCAGCCGGTACCCTGGCCGCTCTTGACGACGGATGGCATAAACTTGTGGTTCGTTTCAAGGATAACGATGGCGATTGGTCGGTGGCAATGAAACTCCCCGAAGCAAGCATCGGGGTATCTGAAACAGAAACATTCTTACCATAATCTTAGCTGACGCAATTCCTCTTTCGGTTTGCCTTGTTCCAAAACGTAGGTCTCAACCGAAGTCCAATTCCCTTTTTCGCCCACCGTCCCAACGTAATAACCTGAACTCCAAAAGCTGCCTCCCCACAGTTCCTGCTTTAACCACTTCTCTCTTCCAAACAATTCCCGAGCCAAGATACTTTTAAATTTTCTCACTATACTTCCCGGTGCTATCTTCGGATGAGCACCGCATAACAAATGCACGTGATCTTTATCCATACCCAATGCCTCCATTTCGATTTCATAGCGTTCCCCTATGCCCTCGGCTGTCTCCTTCATAACGCGTTCCACTCGTTCATCAATCAAGGCCTTGCGATATTTTACGGGCATCACCAAATGATAATGAATCTGCCAGGCGCAATGACTCGCTTTGTTCACTCGTTTCGTCGAATCCACAAAACACTCTTTTCATGAAAACCTGCGGTTTTCAAACTTTCCCTTCAGTCACCGACCCCGAAGCAAGCAACGGGGAATAACAAGTTTAAATCGTCAAATAGTTCTTGCAAAGAGCTATACGTACCAACGGCTTCAGGACCACCGGAGAACTCGAGAACTTCATCAAGTGTCATCCCACTATTAACTGCGTTAATAAATCGACTAAATAAAGAAGCTCCATGAGTACTGACGAGGTTTATACGCGGCATATTCGCATTAGCTCCCGCACTATCCGTTTCGAACCAATTAAACCGCATGGAAAGTTTGTCGTCTAACATTCCTACAGTAAATCCATACTCTTTGGTTATTCCACTGGGAGGAGGCAAAACCTCACCAAAGCTGTTCCGTTGAACTCCAACCGGCTCAAAATTTTCTGATTCTCCATAATGAACACTCAGATCTGTACCGCCGGGTAATTCGAAAGGAAGGTGACCTACTACGCTCCAAGTGAAAGTGTCGCCGCTCGTTTCAAACGAGGGATCATCTTTTAGAACGAGATTACCCTCATCCCATATGCCGCTGGGCAAGCGAACATTACCTGCCCGCTCGAAAATGGTCGATTTATCGGTTCTCCAACCTGCAAGCCCCACCAAATGCCCGCCTAAAAAATAACTTTGCCAACTGAAAACTTCAGATTCGACTTCTTGCCGTTCGATGTTTCCACCATTCAAGGTTTGCCGGACACTGAAACTATCGCTGGTTTGAACAAGTCCGGTTGCTCTGTCGTAGAAAGTTATCTTGTGCGTATCGCCATCTTTGGATACGGGAACTGAAATGTGATCAGCTATTCGAATATCGGAGTAGGATTGCGCACCCAATTGCGAGTCCCCTACATAGGCGATAGCGATGACATTCGTGAAAAAAGTATTGATTCCGGCATTCTCGTGATTGGTCCGTACATCCGTTCTATCATTTACCCAAGAACTCCCGTAATTTCTACTCAAATCATCAATGGTTTGTTTATTGTAAAGTGCGGTGAAAATATGCTTACCGAGCCAACCCAGATTGTCGGTCTTTTCGGCGAAATCGATCGAGTAAAAGCCGGTCGCACGATAGGCCTCACGGTCTGTTTGACTAGTATTGTAGGCACCATAGGGGGCATCAAGGATATAGGGCCTCCCCAGATTCGGATTGGGCTCACCGTTTCCAAGATATTCACTGATATCAATGGCGACGTCATAATTACCGGTGCCTCCGCCGTTCATACCTTGACTGAAGGGAAGTTGCCACCACCTGTCATAGTGCTGCTTATCATAGGCAAATTCGACACCTGCCTCTCCATTTAAAAACAACTGCTCCAGAACCAGGTTGGTAGCGTCAAAGTCATGAGATATCGAATTCGTTTTACCGGTGATCAAGTTGTTTTCATTATCGAAAACATTCCTGTCCTGAATCGATGGCACGGCAAATCCGGGAGTAAAATTGCCAGAGTTAAAGCTGGCTGTTCTGAACATATCGAATTGAGGTCTCCCAACATTGGGTCCAGTTTTTGCAAGGTTAAACTTCATGTTGAACATCATCCCATCAATGCTGGAGTCCGCCAAACCCATGCCTGTTTCTTGGGAGTCCGGCTCCCTAAAAACAATAAAATTTTGCACAAATCCAGGTTCAATAACGCTCCCCGGCACATTATTTCTATTGAAGTAGACATTGCGGTCATCGAGGGTAATTTTTCGTATAAAACTGCCATCTGTCACCCAACCCGGCAAGGAGAGACCCGTGTAGTTAGGAAGTGAAGAATCCGGAGGATTAAACCAATCCGACAAGCCTCCATCACTCGGCGGAATTACAATCGGCGGAGTCCCATGAATGGACCCCGATTCGAAGTTACCTCGCAAGGTCATCTGACCCAAAATGTCAGAGTTTTCATTTTTGAATAAAACTGCCTGAAGAGCGACCGAGATTCGTTTATCGATTTCGAATGCCGGTCGTTGCTGGTATTGAGTGTCGTCGTACAATCCCGAGAGCCTTACTGACAGACGCCCATCAATAAGTTCCTGATTATAGTCAAAAGACTCACGATGACTGCTATTTTCTCCAACACGAATGCTGAATTCACCGAAGTTGCTACCCAGCATTGCCCCTTGAATACCATTGTTGATAACACCCCCGGGACTCCCGATGCCAAACAGCAATGAGTTCGGTCCCCGGTTTATAGTGACTCGCGTAGAATTGTAGGTGTCGAAAGGAATGTCCGTCAGAAAAAAGTTTCTGGTTAAAGAGGCGGACGCCAGTCCGCGGACACGTTGGTTGCTTTGGGGTTCAATTCTCTGGTTGGTGAAATCCGCTCGTGCTGAGTTAACGGAACTACCAGCAAAGTTACCTTGCACGCCTCCAACCTCAGAGCTTGTGGCATAGGAAAGAATGGTAGAGGCATCGACCGCACCCGTATCCTCAAACAATTCTTCGGTAAGAACGGAAATAGCAGCTCCAACATCCCGCAATGGGGTATTCAGCCTTGTTCCCGCAAGCGTAGAAATAGCGAGGTAGCCTACGTTCTCCTCTTCATCAATGGTAAAAGGACTGAGTTCGTAAACGTCTTCGCTATCTTCTTGCGCCACCAGGGCGAGCGGCAATGCCACGGTCAGTAATCCAAACAAAGCTCGTTTGGAGCATCGAAATACTGTCTTCATAGGGTGATCGGATTGAGTGTTGTTAATTAGGTTTGTGTTGAATTTTTATAAGCAAGAACACATTCCCCGTGGCTGCTTCCAAATGTTTTCGGACGGCTAACCTTGGGACTGTTTTTGTTGTTCATAATATCAAGTAACAAATGACAAAGACATATGTGTATATCAATTGTCAATGACATTTGACAATTGATTTTTAGAAAAACGACTTTTATGTGATACGCTGCCCGCGAGGTTCGCGTTTTCTCCCGGAACTGGGCTTCCTTCCCATGCGCGCCCATTAGAATCCGATGAGTTATAAAAAGACTTGCTATAGCTCACTTTTAGCCGTTTATATGAGCTATAATAACCCCACTTTAACTCATGACATGGAACTGGCAACGCGAAGACTGGCCAAATTTCAGCTATGATGCCGTGGCTTTAACGGAGCTGGAAAACAGGTTTCTAAGGGAATCTGGCACGCTGCTTGGCGCATTCAAGCATCTCGGCAGCAACGAGCGGAAAACCATCACCATTGATCTAATCAGCGATGAAGCTTTGAAAACTTCGGAAATCGAAGGTGAGTTTCTGGACCGCGAGAGCCTGCAATCCTCCATACGTAAACAATTTGGACTCCAGGCAGACGGGAAAAAGATCCCGCCTGCCGAACAGGGCGTTGCTGAAATGATGGTCGATTTGTATGAAAATTTCGACACGACTCTTGACCACACCACCCTTCACGATTGGCACCGCATGCTTCTGAATGCCCGCAAGGACATCAAAGAAATTGGGCGCTACCGGAGTAATCCTGAGCCCATGCAAGTGGTCTCGGGAACTATTCATGCTCCCAAGGTTCATTTCGAGGCTCCCCCCTCCGCATACGTTACCTGGGAAATGGATGTATTCGTCAAGTGGTATCAACAGTCAAAAGACGCTATCCCGGTCTTAACACGTGCCGGCATCGCCCATGCCTATTTCGTTTCCATTCACCCCTTTGAAGACGGTAATGGCCGTATTGGAAGGGCTATTTCAGAAAAGGCCATGTCTGAAAAGTTGGGCCAGCCAACGCTTATCGCTTTGGCCAAAACCATTGAAGGCAATAAGAAGGCCTACTACGAAGCCCTTCAAGGCATCAACCGAACAAACGAAATTACAAGCTGGCTTATCTATTTCGCAAACACCGTCCTGGAGGCCCAAAAGGCGACTATAAACCTCGTCGAGTTCGCGATCGCCAAAGCGAAGCTTTACGACCGACTGAGCGATCAATTGAATGCCCGGCAAGCCAAAGTCATCGCTCGCCTTTTTAAAGAAGGGCCTAGCGGGTTCACAGGGGGTCTTAGCGCGGAAAACTATATCTCGATCACAAGAACCTCGCGAGCCACCGCAACAAGAGATCTCTCCGATCTGGTAAACAAAGGTGCGCTCACCAAGACGGGAATGCTTAAGCACACACGCTACTACCTTAACATTTAATCCCCTTTCGTCCTCCCGCATTAGACGGTGTCGAAGTTGTTCCTCCCTTAAAAATTCTGCTCGGCAGTAAATTGTAAAACAATACGATTTAAATTGATTTTCTACAAAAGCGTGCGTTTTGTAAGGAATGACAACTTTACAGGCAAAAGTCACTTCCAAGGGCCAAATAACCCTACCGAAGCAGCTTCGAATAAAGCTTGCCATACGGAGTGGTGACCGGCTCGAGTTTACGCTGGAAAGGCCAGACCGGATATCCATACGCAAAAAGCGGGCTCCGGGTTCTTCGGCGGGTTGCGGCAAACCGTTCCTTAAAAGGAAGCAAAAAGCGGTCACCACCGAAGAAATGGATCAAGGAATCCGGCAAGCCATAAGCCGCAAACACGGATCTCTTCTTTCCGGGAAATGATCGCTTTCGATACCAATTACCTGGTCCGCCACATCGTCCAGGACGATGAAGAACAATGCGGCATCGTTGCTTCCGAATTGGCAAATGAAAGCAAAGAAGAGCGGTCGATAAGAATTCTCGATCTGGTCCTGATGGAAACTTCATGGGTCCTCGAAGCTGTCTATGGATTTGACCGGAAAGCATGGGCCCAAGTTCTCGAACAACTCTTGGAGGATTCCGCATTCAGTTTTGATGATCCGGGTCGCTTGCGCGCAATGATCAAGCTGTATCGAAAGGGGAAGGCAGACTTTGCCGACTATTTGATTGCCGGGACCGCTCGATCCGAGGCTCTTGAGTTGAGAACTTTCGACAAGAAGCTTCTGAAGGAAAACGCATAAGGTTTTAATTCCAAATCACGGTCGCCGAGCGGTGAGCAGAATCAGCTCGTTCATTTTTATCTTTTTGCTCCTACTTCCCAATCGTCGGTTGGCGCGCTGGCAGAAAATGGGAGATTACATTGAATAACTTTGTATTGCATTTTATAGACAATTATGTCTATTTAACGAAATGAAAATCGGGGAATTGGCGGATCGCGTCCCAAAAAATGGCTTGTTCAGAACGGGGCAGATCTTATCCGGGTATGGACAACCAGCTCATGTCCGTCGTCAGCTGGATCGGTGGGTGAAGAGTAAACGCATCCTGCAGCTGCGACGGGGCGTCTACTTACTCCAGAGGCCTTACGTCTCATCAGCCGCACATCCCTTCGCAGTCGCAAACGCTCTGAAAAAGGCGTCGTATATCAGCCTGCAATCCGCTTTAGCTCATTATGGGATGATTCCGGAATACGTTCCCGTCGCCACCAGTGTGACCACGGGAAGGCCCGAAGAATGCGATACGCCCATCGGTCGTTTTCAGTTTCGCCATATTTCAACGGGCCGCTTTTTTGGTTTCGAAGAAATGGAAATTGCTCCCGACCAGCAGGTCTTGATTGCAAGTCCTGCCAAAGCGCTGGTTGACCTTCTCTATCTGACACCGCACAGCGACAATTGGGATTACCTGCGAGAACTTCGGCTCCATGAACCGGATGGCTTTGATCGCGAGGCGCTCGACGCCGTCGTTGAGAAGCTAGGATCAAACAAAGTTAAAAGGGCTATTCGGCTGGTCGTTCAACTATGGGAGGAGGACCGCTAATATGAAGCCTTTGCTTCTAGACTTGCTCCGCGATGAGCCGGACGATTTTCGCCGCCGGAGCCGGACGCGAGAGTACCTGCAGGCCCGGATTCTCCTGGCTCTGCAGGACAGCGGCGCCTTTACCAATTGGGCTTTTGTCGGCGGTACGGCCCTACGGTTTCTTTACAGCCTTCCGCGGTATTCCGAGGATCTCGACTTTTCCCTCGCGCCACCTGATGGAGAAGCGCGATTTGAAAAACACATGGATTCTGTTCGCGTAGATCTGCTGGCGGAAGCCTACGACGTGGAGATCCGAACTCGCGCAGGTAGTACTGTGGCTGCGGCGCTAGTGAAATTTCGAGGATTGCTTTATGAATTAGGACTATCCCCACATTCTAACGAAGTGTTCATGATCAAGGTGGAAATGGACACCCGGCCCCCAGCAGGAGCCCTTACAGAAACGCGCCTGGTGCGGCGATTTATCATGCTCAATCTGCACCATTACGACAGACCATCGCTTCTGGCCGGGAAGTTGCACGCTATCCTTTCGCGCAAATTTACCAAGGGCCGCGATCTCTACGATCTTGCCTGGTATCTTTCTGATCCTGATTGGCCGGAGCCCAATCTCATGCAACTGAACAACGCCCTCCGTCAGACTAACTGGGAAGGCTCAGAAGCGACCCCGGATAACTGGCGAAGTTTGATCGCCAAAAAACTTCAGACCATCGACTGGAAGCAGGCACTTCATGACGTATCCCCTTTTCTTGAGCGCAAACAGGACGCTGCCCTTGTTTCCGAATCTGTCCTTCTTCCGCTACTGAAAAAGAAGGAGAGCGGTCGATAAGAATTCTCGATCTGGTCTTGATGGAAACTTCATGGGCCCTCGAAGCTGTCTATGGATTTGATCGGAAAGCATGGGCCCAAGTCCTCGAGCAACTCTTGGAGGATTCCGCATTCAGTTTTGATGATCCGGGTCGCTTGTGCGCTATTATAAAGCTGTATCGAAAAGGGAGAGCAGACTTTGCCGACTACTTAATTGCCGGGACCGCTCGATCCGAGACTCTTGAGTTGAGAACTTTCGGCAAGAAGCTTCTGAAGGAAACCGCATAAGGTTTTAATTCCAAATCACGGTCCACGAAGCTCGAAAAGTTCATCTCCAGTAAGTTTGGGTGAAATTTTGAACAAGGTAACGGAGGAAACAGAGAAACTATACCAAAGCGCCCCTCGGATTGGCGGTTTACGTTTTCTGACCAGAATGGGAGATTGCGTAATAGTAACTCTTTTAAGCTAGTTATTTGAGGAATTGAAACCGGAAGTTTAGGAGAGTTCTTCGGTTAACCAGAACCTCTGTTCCCTCCGTTGCCTTGTAGGTCTCCTCATTATGAATTTACCGGATTTTGAGCACTTCCGAGAATGGGTCCAAACCACTCGTCGGAGGAAGTGCTCGAAAAATCCTTTGATGTTATTAGTCGTTGAAGGTGCCAGGAATCTGCGAAGCGGTTGCAACCGCTTCGCAGTAGCTTCGGATGAGACCAGTCTGTTACCAGAACCTGCTTTCGCTGAGTTCCAACAGGAGCGGCGGTCCTCCGAAGTACCCTGGCTTAATATCAAACAGTTGACCGAGCCCATGCTACGGCAAGTGAGCTCACCTCTACAAGACCGATATAAGCCATGAAAAATAAAAACTACGATTATATAGCCATAGATATCTCCAAATCTGATTTGGAAATCAGAACCGACCAGCACCGCTGTAGCTTCACTAATAACCTTACTGGATTTAAGGCATTAGTTAAACTCGCTGGTAAACAGGAACAGCCCCTTGTCGTTTGTGAATCAAGCGGAGGGTATGAACGTGATATGATGGATTACCTCCATCAAAAGCAAATACCGCTAACTCGGGTGAATCCAGGTCGCATTCGCAACTACGCGCGCAGTGAAGGTATGAAGGCTAAGACAGATCCTATAGATGCCTCAATGATCCTGGGGTTTGCGCGGGAAAAGCAGTTGCAACCAATTGCCCCCATCCCGCCTATACGCCAGGAACTTGCCGCTCTGCTGGATCGTAGAAATCACCTTACCGAGCAAGCGGCACGGGAAAAGAATCGAGCTCAAAACAGCTCGAAATTTATCAAACAATCGATCCATCGAATGATTAAGGTGGTGGAAAAGGAAATCCAGCGCATCGAACAACAGATAGAAAAAATCGTGAACAATGATCAGCAGATCACTGAAGAAATGAAGATCTTCGAATCGGTTGTCGGGGTGGGGAAAGTAACCGCATGGACGGTTCTGGCCTACCTGAGCGAAATAGGAACACTGAAGCGAAACCAGATCGTTGCCCTGGCAGGCATAGCTCCATATAACAAGGATACCGGGGTGTTTAAAGGCAGACGCACAATAGAAGGAGGCCGGGCAAAGGTTAGAAAATGCCTTTACATGGCCGCTCAAACCGCAGCTAGGCACAACCCGGTTATTAAACCTTATGTGGAGGGCCTCAAGGCCAGAGGAAAGCCCTACAAATGGGTCATGGTCGCTGTCATGAGAAAGCTTCTCATTCACATGCACATATTAATTAAAAACCATCATTTAGCACTTGCTCCATGACACAGTTGCTCCTGTTCAAATTATTTCTCAAAAGGAAAAGGTACAGGCTTTAACCACCAGTCTTCGCCAAGGCTACGACAAGGCACGGCTTATGGCACTGATTTTCACTGAAGAAAAAAACAAAATCATTCGTAGTTAGCTTATACTTTTTAAAGGGGACCTGCTTTCAAGTTTTTTGTGTAATTCTGCGCTTTTCGTAGTTAAAACATTTTTCTTAGTAGTTTGTTAACCACGTATCAGAAGGTAGGGATGGACGCCGAGCGGTCCGCTTCAGATGAGTCTGAACAAAAAGAGGCAAAAATACCTCGGACCTCCCCGCGGAAAGAATCGGAGATCGAGTTTCTATTCTCCTTCGAAACCGTACTGCCTTAGCATTTCTGTCACTGTATTTTTGAGCGATGGCTCATTGGGTGTCGCTTCTGTACAGCATTCGATATAGCCCAGGAGTGTCTTCAATGAGGTGGATTGACCATGGCTGCTTATCCAATCGTGGAAACATTCAATCGCCTCCAACCAGTCCATAATAGAATACGTCGATCCATCTACTCTTTCAAATAACTCCGTTGCATCACCGGTCTGTTTCCCCAAATAATCCAATATAATTCGGAGCTGATTCGGAGAATGCGAGGCCGACGTTAGTCGTTTTATTTCATCAAGACTGATGGCGTTTTTTTTCATTAAACTCCCGGCTTTCCCGATAGCAACGAGCCACAACGCTTCTGGTTGATTCAGCTCATTGGACCTGGTTTTTGCGAGTTGTTTGATGGGATCCATATTGGGGGGAAGCTTAAGTTACTGAAGATATCAATTTGATGTGGGCTGTAAGGCAACGCCTGTTTGTCTCATATTCGAGTGCATTTAGATGTCGCACAGTCGGACTTTATTTCCATACTACCCCCATCCTAAACCAACCTTAGACCTCGGATCTCAATGAAATTTGGGCACCTAATCTTTCCAGCACTCTTCTTTATTATCCTGATCGCCGGTGCGTTCTGGATTTTGCGTACCGTAGATGAGGTTAGCTATGCAGGCCCAAATCAACCGGTCTACCTTGAGTCGACCAATCGCCAGGAAGTCACACCCGAGTCTGTAGGAACCTCACGCGAAAAGGCGCATCAGGCGTTTAATCGGTTTGCCATAGATCTCGTAGAAATCGACGTACTTTCAATTGAAGAGAGAGACAACCTTGAACAGCTGCTTCTTCTTGGTGAAGCTCACTGGGGTGAGGAAAACTGGGCACCGTCTTTCTATGCGTTTGAGCGTGTGATAAATGGACTTGGCCCGCTCATTGATGACGGTGGGCTTGGATCTGAAAAGGCCTACGAAATTGAAGCCCGTTACAGCGAGGTTTCCGAGTCGATCACTCATGAAATTGTTCTTGTGGAGGGCACCTACCTCGAAGCGATTGAAATCGCAAACTTTGGCTACAACGCGTTAGAAGATAAGGATTGGATTTCGGCGATTCAATCTTTTGCCAAGGCTGTTGATATTCTCAATCTCGTGAAAGCTCAAGCGGCCGAAATCGTCGACATAAAATTGCAAGACGCACATTTTCTTTTTCAATCAGGAGACACGGCTGCTGCGCTGGAGTTGTATGATGAAGTGCTTGCCGCTTATCCCGATTCGATTGATGCAAATCGTGGACTTGATTTAATCCAGAGTGAATTGGCGAAAACAGAATTAGTCGAAGCCCTGGAAGACGAAATTGTGGTTGTAACCTCTCAGGAGTATACGCAGGTCAAACCAAGCTTAACCATCCCGGAAGACACATTAAATGATTTGGATGATAGCGAAAACCCTATCATCTCCCGGGCAGACCAGCACTACACAAAACGGGAATTTAAAGAAAGCCTTTCCTTATATATTGAGGCTTATTCCAAAGACCCCAATGCTCCTGGACTTAAAGAAAGGATCAGCCGGACCCGTAATGCTTTACGCGGTGAAGAAACGATTCGTCTTTTGGATAAAGCGAAAATCCTTTCCGAACTCGGTCAGTGGACCGGGGTTATCAAGACCTATCGCCAAATCCTTAATGTGGATCCTGTTCACCAGGAAGCTCGGCGTGGTTGGGAGGACGCATTGACCAGTTTAGTGAAGCAAATGGAGATAAACCAATATAAGGAGCTTCTTCGTCATCACTTGAATGCCAGTCAGTTTTCTCACGCAAAAGATGTTTTGGCTGAAGCAAAGAAAATTTTCCAGGATCGGGAAAACTTCGATGAGTCGTTTTTTATACTCGAACAAAATCTTAAGAATCAACAGGTCCCGGTGAAGATTCTTTTAATATCCGATGGAGAGACTTGGGTTAGTATTCCCGGGAAGCTCGCCCCTGAGCAATTTGAAGAAAAGGAGATAACCATTTTCCCGGGGCATCTGACTCTTGTGGGGTGGCGGAAAGGCTATGAGCATCATTCGGTTTCAACAGCGTTCGATTTTGCAAAAGCGCCTGATTCAATCACTGTCATTTGTGATGCTCCTCTGGCAGAACAGAGGGACTATGTAAATTATGACGGTCATGATCGTGTGTTGGCGGCTCTAGGATCTTTTGATCTGATAGATTTGTTGAGCAACGTGGAAAGTTTTTCCAACTGGTTTCGATTCGGTGGGAAAATGGATGGAATTCTTGTTGAGGAGGCTCAAATCAAAGGCTGGGAACTAACCTTACTGACTAGTCCTTAGCATAGGCTACACTTGGGGCGTAAAAAAACGACCTGACCAGCGATTTGTTTTT
>JAQBYJ010000066.1 GCA_027622555.1 Verrucomicrobiota bacterium | reverse complement strand
CCCAACTCCCTCATTCCGCCGACAGGCACTGGTGACTCGGGAAAAAGCTGGTATACATCAGCTAAACGCCCCAACTCCCTCATTCCGCCGACAGGCACTGGTGACGGAATGGGATTCGATCACATCCATCATTTCCGGAGTTAACCCCAACTCCCTCATTCCGCCGACAGGCACTGGTGACTGCCATTGTATGGCAACTTGAGCTCCTTGGCAACCCCAACTCCCTCATTCCGCCGACAGGCACTGGTGACGCATTTGTAGGGTGGTTATGTGGTGTTCTTTTATCCCCAACTCCCTCATTCCGCCGACAGGCACTGGTGACTTCAGTTCTACTTCTGTACGGTTAGTGTTTACCCCAACTCCCTCATTCCGCCGACAGGCACTGGTGACCTCCTGCGTCCCATCCAATGTTGGCTAAACGTACCCCAACTCCCTCATTCCGCCGACAGGCACTGGTGACGTTTTCAAGTCCATGACTTCAATCTCATATGCTGCCCCAACTCCCTCATTCCGCCGACAGGCACTGGTGACTCATAAGCTAATTCGTCACCACCACGGCCAAGGAGCCCCAACTCCCTCATTCCGCCGACAGGCACTGGTGACTAGTTCTGTGATAATGATTTTTCCGCCCATCCATCCGTTGACCGGGATGACCGAGTTCACCGTTGAAGTAATTTTTCGTCCGGATGCAGGTGGCCCAGCAGAGCAACGATTTTTCCACATGAAAGTTGGTGATACGGAAGAACGAGTAATGTTCGAAACCAGATTAGTTGAGGGAAACCAATGGTTTATGGACGCATTCATGCAAACCGGTGAACAGAACAACACGATGTATGCGGTAGGTGACACTCATGAGATCGGACCGTGGTATCATGCCGCGATCGTGATGGATGGTAAGATATTTAAACATTATGTGAACGGTCGAATGGAGCTTGGTAAAGAAGTTGATTTCAAACCTCAAGGTCCTGGTCGCACTTCTCTGGGAGTACGCATCAACAACGTTTTCTGGTTTAAAGGTGCCATTCGAAAAGTGCGGATTACTCCCAGGGCGATAAAGCCCGGCGATTTCCTGACTGCAGAAGATTGATTGCTGAGCTCTTCTGAAATATACGACCGCTAATCCGAAATAGAGAAATCTCCGAAGAAATCAACCGGAGCATCAATGGAAGTATCAAACCAGTAACCGGTCCAGCTTCCTGACGTTTCGTTGTGAAATTTCAGGTCGACGTTCAGCTGAACAAACCCTTCCAAAACTAGTAGAATGCTCCCGAAATCATTCTCCTGAATCCAGATATAATCTTCAATACTGGCCGACATAGAGCCATTCAAAGTGAAAGTCCCCAACGAACTGCCATTATTCTCAGGTGTGCGCTCAGCTGTAATGTTCAGCTTCATCAGCTCTCCTGAAGATCGGAAATTCAAAGTGATTTGCTTTCCAACAACACCGTCGGGAACATAGCCATGGTTGATTTGATAGGCATTAAAAAACTGTTTGTCCTTACCTGAAATTAACGAGCTTAAATCTATAAACGCATTTTCTGTTGGAAGCTCCATGTTCATTATGGAGGAAATAGAGATCCATTCCTCCAAATCCTCCGAACGAGAGCTTTCGTACTCATGAAATCTTTCCTGGGGAAACTGTAAGGAAAAGCTTTCTCCCTCTCTTGCCATGGTCGTTTGAATATGATCCAGAATGGGCAATCCGTAGTTGGCTTCAGAGAATGCCTGTGCCTCCGCCCCTATGGCGGTGATTACCACTTTCTCGGTAACCAAATCTTTTATGGGTTTAGCATAGGTGCTCTCGGGGAAATCAAGAGGCACATCGGTGACTATGGAGGTTATCACGTCGATGTCTTCCGGTAACACCGCGCCAAAAACCGCATGCTTCCCATCTAAAAAGGGCGAGTCTTCGATAGTGATGAAAAATTGGCTTCCGTTAGAATTAGGTCCGGAATTGACCATGGATAACACTCCGCGAGCACCGTGAAACAGGTCAGGGTGAAACTCGTCCGGGAACGTGTAGCCGGGACCGCCGATTCCCTCACCATTGGGAGAACCACCCTGAATCACAAAAGTCCGATCAATACGGTGAAACGCAATGCCGTCATAAAAAGGAACTCCTTTTTTAACCGTTCTTCCGACAGGATCGACCCATCCCAGGGTCCCTTTCGCCAGACTCACAAAATTGGCAACAGTCATTGGGGCTTTTTGGTATTCCAGCTTGCAAGTAAACTCACCAAAAGGATCGCCCCCATGGGTGATTGTAAAGGTGGCATAAAGACCGGGATCGGTTGGCACCGTGGCTTCTATTCCGGGCAGGGCCCAAAATAATAGTAGCACAAGGAGTGATCGGTTGATTCGTCTTAAACACATGAAGGGCGCAAAAGAAATGGTTACATTCCATTTGGTCAACAAAGTAACTAAGGAACTGGTCTGGAATTTGACAGAACAAATGTGAAGGGATTTTAACTCCATTTCCTATTTCTTCTTTTAAATTGCCCGGAGAATAACTCAGACTAATTATGGCTTCTCTTATTTCACCTGGGTAGCCCCTGAAATTCTCCAAACTCTTTTCCAATTCCATCTCATGCATCGATTTCTATTAAGTTTCCTCATACTAATCTCCCTTATTCCAGCTCTACTCGTAGGAGAAACTGAAACGACGCCCGTGAAGGGGCTTCACACAAATACCCCACGAGTACACGCACTCATCAATGGCACGGCGGTAACCGCTCCTGGAAAAATAATAGAATCCGCGACCATTGTGGTTCGCGATGGCTTGATCGAATCGGTGGGCACTGACATAAAAGTTCCTTCGGATGCCCGTGTCTGGGACATAACTGGAAAAACTGTCTACGCCGGATTTATAGATGCCTACTCAAACTACGGGATGCCTCCAGGCCTCAAAAAGTTTCGCTCCGGAGGTGAGGATACTGAGGGTCCGGCACCTAAAAGACCATCCACACCCGATGGAACAGGAGCCATATCGTGGAATCCACTCATCACGCCGGAGAGGGATGCCGTCGATTATTTCAATGCAAATAAAAAGGAAGCAGACGGTTTTAACGACGCCGGTTTCTCGACCGTCGCCACCTACCCAGCTCGTGGGATATACCGTGGACAAGGGCTCTTGATCCATACCGATAAGAAATCAATTCAAGAGTCTACTGTCAGCACGAATACGGCCCACCACATCGCCTTTGATCTCTGGCAGGACTCGCGGACGGAGCGTCCCAATGATGGTGACACTTACCCCGCCTCACTTATGGGGAGCGTTGCTCTTGTCCGACAAACCTTGCACGATGCCAATTGGTACGGCGAAATTACAAAAGCTCATCACAATAATCCAAACAAGCTGGAGCAACCCGATGCGAACGCCGCTTTGGCTGCACTTCAACCATTGATCAGTCAGAAACAATGGGCACTCTTTGAGACGCAAGACGAGTTGGCATATCAACGCATTCAAGCAGTCGCAGAGGAATTTGATCTCGAATACGCAATGCTCGGAAATGGATATGAGTACCGGCGCACTGAGATCCTTAAAGGCTTGGGAAAAACAATCATACTCCCCTTGTCATTTCCTCAAACTCCTCATGTGGAAAGAGCGGACAAATCAATGGGTGTTTCGCTTGAACAGTTACAACATTGGGAAATGGCAGCTTCAAATGCAGCCTTCCTTAAAGAAGCGGGGGTCCCTTTTTGTTTTACCTCCCATTTTAACTCAGGGCCTAACAACAATCTGTGGAATGCAATTCGAGAGACGGTAAAGCGAGGTCTCAATCCTGACACGGCCTTGGCCGCTATCACAACTAATCCGGCGAAGCTCTATGATGTAGATGATCAGTTGGGCACAATTGAAGTAGGTAAGATCGCCAACCTAACTGTAACCACTGGAGATTTATTCCAGGATGAAAAGACGGTTGTATCTGAATTATGGATCCAAGGTAATTACATAGAAAGAAAGCCCGCGGGTGAAAAGGACCTGGAAGGTATATGGACCTTTGATTGGACTGGCGTAAGTGGGTTCGATACCGGGGAGATAAAAGGCAGCGGCAATAAATTTACGCTCAAAGCAGGAAAAACATCCATTCCATTTACCATTCAGGGAAATGAATTCATTCTACTTGCTTCCCAGGAACTATTGGGAGAACAAGACGGCGAAGGTTGGGTCCGCCTACAGGCTTATATCAGGGGAAATACGTTATCAGGTAGTGGCCAATTACCAGATGGGGAATTCGTAACCTGGACTGCAACCCGCACGAAATCTCTCGAAGACGAGAAGAAGGAAGACAAGGAGAAGGCGCCTGAAATTCCGGAACTGGTTTTCAATCGCTACCCTGCAGGGATTTATGGAGTCGAATCTCTCAATAGGCCGGAGACAGTTCTTATTCAAAATGCGACCGTCTGGACCAGTGGCCCGGATGGAGTCCTGGAGAATACGGACCTATTGATTATTGACGGAAAAATTGCAGAAATTGGCACGAATCTAAAAATTCCCCGAGGCGCTGAAGTCATCGATGCGGAAGGGAAGCATGTGACACCTGGCCTGATAGATTGCCATTCCCATGTTGGTGGCACGGGCGGCCTTAACGAAGGCGGCTCGGCAATCTCCGTGGAGGTTCGGATCGGGGACGTTCTTAACCCAGCCGATATTAATATTTTTCGTCAGCTAGGGGGAGGGCTTACAACCGCAAATATTTTACACGGCTCAGCCAATCCCATGGGTGGTCAAAGCCAGGTAATCAAGATGCGCTGGGGACAAGACGCGGAGGGTATCAAATTCGAAGGTGCCCGGCCCAGCGTGAAATTTGCCTTAGGCGAGAATGTAAAACGCAGCCGAGACGAAAACTCCAGTCGCTATCCTAACAGCCGCTTAGGTGTTGAACAATTCTTCGTGAGTTATTTCAGGGCGGCAGAAGACTATGAACGGAAGCGGAATGATTTCAGTTCCGGAAAATCAATCACTCCAACCAGAGTCGATTTACGAATGGCAGCCACGCTGGAGATACTTCGCCGAGAACGTATTATTCACATCCATTCCTACAGACAGGATGAAATACTTATGTTTGCCCGCCTGGCCAAGAAACTGAATCTGGAAGTAGGCACATTTCAACATATACTCGAAGGATATAAAGTCGCCGATGCGCTCGCTGATATTAACGCAGGGGCATCCACTTTCTCCGATTGGTGGGGCTACAAATTCGAGGTCATAGACGCTATTCCCTACAACGGAAAAATTCTTCATGACCAGGGTGTAGTGACCTCGTTTAATTCGGACGATGTCTACGCTGCGGAGCTGGCAACTCGCCTGAATACAGAAGCAGCAAAGGCTGTTAAATACGGAGGAATCTCAGAGGAAGAAGCATTCAAATTCGTCACTCTCAATCCTGCCATTCAACTTCGTATAGATGATCGAGTCGGTTCCCTTGAAAAAGGGAAAGACGGGGACTTTGTTATTTGGAGCGATCATCCTCTATCAACTTTTGCACATGCGGAACAAACCTGGATAGAAGGCATAAAATATTTCGACAAAGAAACTGCCCAAAATCAATTCGAGGCAGATAGTCGGGAACGCAATAGATTGGTTCAGAAAGCATTAGGCAAACGACTTAAGGAGCTAAATATGGGTTCCAAAAACGGACCTCCAGATAAGGATCCCCCTGATGATCCCAAACCCGAAGAAACGCATAATTGGATATACCATGACGGCACCCATCAATACAGCTGCGCCGCAGAAGAGGAAGGAGTCCACCTATGAGACATTTTAAACCACACCCGTTTCTGATTCTAGTTGTACTCGCCATCACAACCCACATCTCTCACGGACATGATATGATTCCGGGAGCAAAACAAGACTCCCCCATCCTATTAAAGAACGGAACTATCCATACCATAACCGGTGCGACCCTTGTCGGCGGTGACCTTCTCTTTGAAAACGGAAAGATCACTGCAGTCACCCAGTCCATTATTCCTCCGGAGGGAAGCACCGTGATCGATCTTACCGGGAAGCACATATACCCTGGATTAATTTCCGCCATTTCTTCCATAGGTCTCATCGAGATCAATTCAGTAAGCGCGACCATCGATCTTGGCGAAGGAGGAGAACTGAACCCCAGCCTCCGCCCCGAGGTAGCGGTCAATCCAGACAGTGAGGTCATTCCGGTTACTCGAGCAAACGGAGTATTGTTCGCCCACCTTAACCCATCAAATCGCCGAGGCGGATTGATAGCCGGGCAAACTGCACTGCTCAACCTGGACGGATGGACGACGGAAGATTTGACGTTCAGGTCTCCCATCGGCATGAAAATTACCTGGCCCCCGGATCCCCAGGTCAGAGGATTTGAAATCGATCCAAGTTCAGTAGATGACCAAAAAAAAGCAGAGGAAAACTACGCCAAAAAAATCAAGGAGCTGGAACAAGCATTTGCTGATGCACGGGCATTCTGGAAAGCCAAAAACCAGGGTAATAAAACACTCGACGTGGATCTTCGCTGGGAGGCATTCGAGCCGGTGGTAAAAAAAGCAATACCGGTACTTGTTAATGCCAATTCTGTTCGACAAATCCGCGACGCTGTCAATTGGGCTCAACAAGAGGACCTTGACTTAGTTCTCGTGGGAGGAGCCGATGCCTGGCGAGTTGCGGAGTTTTTAGGAGAAAACCATATACCGGTCATTATCGGTAACGTGAATGGCCCCATCCGCCGTCGTTCAGAATCTTACGATACTCCATTCAAGAATTCAGCAACACTTCATAAAGCAGGTGTAACATTTGCCATTGCCTATAACGGGGGCCCACATAACGAACGAAACCTACCCTATGAAGCAGGCAGAGCGGTCGCCTTCGGGCTGCCAAGAGAGGAAGCCATCAAAGCTATCACCATATATCCTGCTGAAATTCTCGGAGTGGCGGATCGACTGGGTTCACTCGAAGTGGGAAAAGATGCGTCCCTGATAGTCACGAACGGAGATCCGTTGGATATTCGTTCCATTGTGGAATTGGCATTTATTGAAGGTCGTTCAGTTGAACTCTCAAGCAGACATACGCAACTCTATGAGAAGTACCAAATAAGGTACCCACAGGATTGACGAACTCTACATCAAGCAGTTAGTGCCGCGTATGACTGACAAGAGAGCTTAAATAAATCTCTTAGGACCGCTTGGAAGGAACCACCAGGACAGGTACTTTTGACCTGCGCAGCAGCGCTTGAGTTACACTGCCAGCGATAATGTTAAACACCGCGCCATGACCGTGTGAACCCATAACAACCATGTCGATGTTGTTCTCTTCAATCTCTTTCATTAAAGAATCCACGATCGGTCCTTCAGGTAAGTCAGACTCGGCGAACACACCACGCTCCCGCAGCCCATTCACAATATCATCGAGTTGTTTTTGCTCAGCTTCCAGAATCTTTTCACGGAATTCCACATCAGGCACAACTCCGACGCCATACCCCACAAAAGCAGGAGTAACGGCAGCCGCATGCACAACTCGAATAACAGCATCAGAAGAAACAGCTTGTTCAAATGCCGCCTCAACTACTGCTTCAGTTACATCGGAGAAATCTACTGGTACTAATATGTTTTTCATGATTCCCAATAGTACAAGTATTTGCCACCTAATGCAAAATTTCCAACAAAGGATTAGCCGAACTTCAGAGCTAAATTAAGTTTCTTAATGTACCTTTCGAAACCAGGTTCATTGGTCTGGTTTCGAGGGACCGTCTCTTTTTTCCATGGTCCATCCAGTGAAACCATAAATCACCGAAATAATCGGATTAATAAGATTCAAAAATGCGTAGGGCAGATAGGCCAGAGGATTGACCAAGAGAAATGCCATCATAGTTGCGCCACAGGTATTCCAAGGAATAAGGGGCGAACTAAGCGTCCCCGCATCCTCGAGACAACGTGATAAATTTTTAGCGGCCAGACCTGAATCTTCAAACGCTCCTTTGTACATGCGTCCAGGAACAATAATGGAGAGGTATTGATCCGGGGCCAAAACATTCATCCCTAAACAGGTCAGCACCGTAGTCACAACAAGCCGACCTGTGGTGGTTGCGAACTTTAGAATATAATTGGAAATCGTGGTAAGCATTCCGGCGCCTTCCATGATACCGCCATAGGCCATCGCGCAAAGAATAAGGGAAATAGTCCACATCATGCTATCAATGCCTCCGCGAGTCAGAAGCTCGTCTATTTGCGTCACACCGGTTTCTGAGACATAACCACCTTGCATGACCGAAAAAATAGTCCCGACAGGAATGCCTTGTGTGATCACACCCAGGATACCGCCAGCAAAACCGCCAGCCAACAATACTGGTAATGCGGGGACACGCAAAAAAATGAGCGTTAAAACCAAACCAGGGGCGAGAAGCAGCCAGGGAGTCAAATTAAACAGCGAATCCAAGGTCTGGCTCAGTGACGCCACCGATTCAATACTGGCTGCCTCACCCGAAACCCTTGCTCCCAGGATAGCGTATAAAATCAGGGCGATGGTCATACTTGGAACGGTCGTAAACAGCATATGTTTAATATGCTCAAATAACTCCGCACCTGCCACGGCTGGCGCAAGATTGGTGGTATCGGATAAAGGCGATAGTTTATCACCAAAATAGGCCCCCGAAACAATCGCACCAGCGACCATCGGCAACGGAAGCCCTAAGGCCTGCCCAATGCCGATTAAAGCAACGCCGACCGTACCGGCAGTAGACCACGAACTTCCGGTAGCAAATGAAACAACCGAACAGATTAAACAAGTAGCAACCAGGAAGAAACCGGGAGAAAGTATTTTTAGCCCATAAAATATCATTAATGGAACAATCCCACTGGCGACCCAGGTCCCGATCAGAATACCGATGGCAATAAGAATAAGAATGGCCGGCATCGAAATCGAGATACTGGAAACGATGCTGCTTTGTAAGTCTTTCCAACCAAAACCTGCTCTACTACCAATGAAAGCTGCCACCACCGCCGCAAGAATGAGCGGGATATGTGGATCCGTCCCAAACACAAAGATCCCGATGAAAAGGAACAGGATTAGACACAGTACAGGAACCAGTGCGATTCCGAGACCAGGCGAGTAGTTTTTTTCTAAAGACATGGGAGACGACTAACACAACGGATGGATGGTCGTTTGTCGAGTATCAGACCACCGTTTCGATTCGGTAAATTGAAGGATAGGTTTTGACGCGTTCTCAATACTTCCACTGACTTATGTTTTCCATAACCCCGTACGAAACAGAATGAAAAGATTCTCCGCTTTAATTACCGCATTATTGATTGGCTTTCAGGCAAGCGCCCAGGACTCCATAAACTTCCCCACCCTTGGCGAAATCAGGCAGCATCACCCGGATCTTGCAAAACTCATTGACCCCAAAACTCCGATTCAGGTTATCACTTCTGGCTATGTATGGACTGAAGGGCCGGCCTGGAACAAAGAAGGCCAATTCCTGGTATTCTCTGAAATCCCCAGTAACACGGTTTATCAATGGGTGGAAGGTAAAGGGGCCAGCAAGTGGTTTTCTCCTTCGGGCTACACCGGCGTAACCGACTATGGAACAGAACCAGGGAGCAACGGTTTGATGTTTGATCCGGAAGGAAGGCTCATTTCCTGCGAGCACGGTGATCGCAGGGTCTCCGTTATGCTCAATAACGGTGGTAAGAAAACCTTGGCAGACAATTACAATGGTAAACGGTTTAACAGCCCAAACGATGTAACCCGTGCCTCCAACGGAAATTATTATTTCACCGATCCGCCCTACGGACTCCCCGATCGTTTTACTGATCCCCGTCGAGAAATGGATTACTGTGGTGTCTATCTTCTTCGACCATCCGGCGAAGTTGTCTTGCTCACAAAAGAAATCGAACGCCCTAACGGAATAGGGTTATCGCCCGACCAAAAAACCCTTTACGTTGCACAGTCATTTGCCGACAAGCCAACTATTACTTCCTTTCCGGTGAATGCTGACGGTACAGTAGGCGAAGGTAAATTGCTCTACGATTCCACCCCTCTAATGGGGCCTGGACGCAAAGGTAATCCCGATGGACTTAAAGTAGACTCTCAGGGTAATCTGTGGGCATCCGGCCCAGGTGGTATCATGATTCTGAATGCAGAGGGAAATCTCCTCGGACATATCCTTACAGGAGAGCAAACCAGCAACTGCGCTTTTGGAGGACCGGATGGCTCGATACTTTATATAACCGCCGACACCTATGTCCTTCGCGTACAGACCAAAGTTAGCGGAATTGGATTTTAGCAGAGGTTGGGCCAACAGATAATCCTGCTTCTCCTATTTTTGAACCCACGCTTTGTTAGCTTCGGTTAAGAACGGGAGAGGATTTAGAATGATTCCTCAAAGGACTTGGTTTTCACAGTGATCGCCAGCAACTGTGAAGTCGAAGTGGCCACATATCCTGACACTGGAAAAATCCTCATTTTGCCGGAAGAAAATTTGGATATATAAGCGATACGGAATACTACGAAAACGAAGAATAAAGCCGTTTCAATTCAGGCTTCGAGCTACGCGTTCAAAAAAGAGTAAAAAGTAAATAATTCGGGGCCCGTTTCTTGTTAGGACCGAAACAGGTAAGCTATCCATATACCCGTAGTTTTTTACCACAGCATTCCTCGTTGAAAAAACTAGACATCCTTTTCCTGAGTTAAATGAGATCTTGTCACCCATATTCCATCTTACACCTTCACGCTGAAGGCGCTGTTGCAATTACTCATAAGCCCGCATCCGACGGCCAAGTGAAGCCCCATTTCTTTTACCAAAGCCCTAAAGCAACGGGTTCACTAGAAATGGCTCTCAAGCGCTTCTTCGGAGAATCAAGAAAAGATTATGTTTACATCAATCTTGTTTCAGAGGCAGCTTCACTTCAAACCTTTGCAGATTTTTCGTTGATCAAGGAGCCCGACGCATTTGCCCAGGTTTTAGAGGCAAATTCCGGTATAGCAGAAAAGGATTGCGACGTCCAATTCCTGGAATCTGATAACGCTGAGCTGTTTGAAGGCAGAAGTTCACTTCTGGCCAATTGCTCCAAAAGAAGTGATTTCCTCAGGGCACAAGCGTTAGCCAGCGAACTAGGTTTCGAAAACTTTGAGCTGTTTAATAACACTCTCTCAATTTCCGGTGCCTTGGCCGATTGGAGAAATGAATCACAAAGTCAGGATTCAGTTGCGATTCTCGAGATAGGAACGAACAGCTCAACGATAACCATTTCATCACCGGAAGGTATATTGGGTTCGAGGAAGATTCCAGTTTCGATTCAGGACATAGCTGAAAGCATCCAGAATAAATTACAGCTAAAGTTTGAAAGCGCCGCTCTACTTCTTTTCTACAATGGAATTTTCGATTTTAGCCAACACCAGGCCGGCATCGCTGAAAATTTCAGTCAGAAACTAACACCGGTGTTAAAAGAACTTGGAGCAAAATTCTCTGTCCAAATCGACCGATTGCTGATCTCCACCATTCCACCGAGCTACGGTTGGTTCAGTAAGGAAGTGTCGATCGCCCTAGGGTTGAAGGGGTTTTCATCATCTGATTTCAGTTTCTTGAAGAACCTTCCCTTGTTTGGCGATTCCGCAAACAACCCAGGCTTTATTGGACTCGCTTACTGTGCTCATTCTCAGCCAGGCAAGCAAAGCTGGATGGCACCCATGGGTATGCAGGTAGTCTCAGTTGCCTGTAAAATGAGCCAGGGGTTTACCGTTGGATTACCAGTCGAGGAAACCATCGAACCTCCAACTCAAAAGGTTAATCAACCACAGAACAGTTTAATACCTAATGAAATAGAAGATGCTTCTTCTGTTGAAGAACCTGTTCCTTTTTTTGAAGAAGGTTCCGTAAAAGAATTCCTCAATGAATCAACAGATGTTTTTGGTGAATCCGAAACTGAAGAAGTTTTCTTTGAAGAAAAAACCAAGGAAGACCCAGTCCAAGTCATCACTTTTAAGGATCAAAAAACAGAGAACCCTCAACCGATAGAGAAAAAGCAGTTTGTTTCTCAACTCCAGGAGGAGGAATCCGAGAAAAGTAAACTCGGCCCTATTTTTGGAGGAATCGCGGCCCTTATTATAGTAGGTTGCGGCGGATTATTTTATTTTCTGAATGCTCCCAAACCTATTCCAGTTCCAGTACCTAAGCCGGTAAAGGAATTAGTTAAGGTGGAGGCAACCAGTCCTTACGAAGCATTTAAAGCTGAAATAAAAACGATAAAGGAAAATCCGATTGTGGAGGTTGCCAAAATCGAAGAGCCAAAACAAATTCTCCCTCCCGTAAAGGCGAAGATCGAGAAAGCACCTGAAGTAGAATCGGTGAATCTCATTGAAATTGCGGAAGTGGAAGCACCACCTGCTGCTCCATTGGGATCTCTATTTATCGACACAACTCCTGCAGGCGCGACCGTTTGGATAAACGGTAACCATGAAGGCACTTCTCCCGTCACAGTTGATCAACTGCAATTTGGAGCCTTTTCAATCGAGTTAAAATTGGACGGTTATATTTCAAAGCTTCTGGATGTTACGGTTGAATCTACCGACAGCCAAATCGTAAAAACTGATTTGGATTTACCTGTTGGGACACTCGAAGTGAGTACCACTCCCGAAGGTGTTTCCTTTGATCTCGTTTCAGTAGAGGGCTTGGACAGAATTATATTCTCCGGTGTATCTCCAGTAACAATCCCTGACATAAAGGAAGGCGACTACGAAGTACAGTTCTCCCGCGAAGACTGGGACGACTACTCCGAATCGGTAACTGTTCAATACAACGAAACTTCCAGAGTTGATCTAGTCTATCCTGAAGGTTGGGTCATGATCACTTCCAACCCGGACAACGCATCCGTTTTTGAAAAAGGCGTTTTTCTCGGAAAGACCCCACTTCGTATCAAAGGCCTGAAGGTGGGCCAGAAAACCTTTACTGTTCGTCAATCGGGCTACGAGGACACGGAGTTGACTACGGACGTAGTAACTCAATCCGAACAACACCTGAAAGCCGAACTCTTAAATTGGGATCGCGAAGTAAATCATAAAGATTTGGACCACATTCCGGTCCAAACCAAAGGTGGCTTAAGCTCACTCAACCGTTTGGTTGGAAACTCTTCTCACCGATTCCTTGTAGAATTTGTTATCAATGCAGAAGGAAAACCTGAGAAAATTGAAGTCCTGGAGACTACCTACCTCCGTGCGCATGATCGCTTGATAAATGATATATCTGATTGGGAGTTCGAACCTGGTATCAGGAAAGAACATCCAGTAAAAACCCGTGTGCGAATTCCTGTGATTCTCGGTGACGTCGCAAAACTGCCACCAGTCGTTGAACTGGCTCGGGCAGAAGAAATCGAGGAATAATATTTCTAGTTAAAAGCACAAAGCGGTTCTATAAATGCCTGTTCGGTTCGCCGAGCAGGTGTTTTTTTTAAAAAGCTACCACTCAACAGACTTTCTATTCTGAAGAAACTGGCCTGTGATTTCCGCAGCCGCTTCACCTGCCAACCAAACAATGGTATCGGCTCCTTCTTCGAGTGTTCCGGGTGCATTTGCACCGCCTATGCCTGTCTTTATCCATCCAGGGCTTATGCAGTTAACCTTGATATTTTCAGAGGCCAGTTCACTTGCCAGAATTCGAGTCACTGCATTCAGTGCAGTTTTCGAGATACTATAGGCGGGTGGCGACCATGTGCCCATGCCCTTCAGTTGTCCCGATAGACTCGATACATTGATAACCCGGGCATCCGGACTCCTCCTGAGCAGTGGAAGAAAAGCCCGTGTAACTCTCAATGGTCCCAACGAATTCGTGTTCCACGTTTGATTCAACTCATCCTCTGTTACAGTGAGAATAGATTCTGGCCGATCTATGAGAATGCCAGCGTTGTTTACCAATACATCCAAACTATCAAATTGCTCAGAAACAGTTTCAGCGCACCCATCAACAGAATCCTGGCTCGAGACATCTAACTCAAAAACGGTCACATTCGATGACAGCTTTCCGAGTGATTGGGCTGCCTCCTCCCCTAGCCTACGATTTCGACAAGCCAAAATAACATGAAAGTTTCGTTTCAAAAACTGATTCACGACTTCCAAACCGATGCCGCGGTTTGCTCCTGTTACGAGTGCTCGTTTCATCGTTCTCCGGGAATTGAGTAACTGCTGCTCACCGACTTTTTCTTGGGAAAGTATAAATTTAACAACCAACGGAAACACGCAGTCCCGACGCGCATAACATCCTCCAGGATCAGATATAAGGCAGGAACCAGTAACAGCGTGATAAAGGTGGCGAACAACACACCGAACGATAAGGAAGTTGCCATTGGAATAAGAAACTGGGCTTGAAGACTGCTTTCCAAAAGAATGGGAACAAGACCCACAAAGGTGGTTAACGAAGTTAATAATATAGGACGGAACCGAGCGATACCTCCCTGGTGCACGGCTTGCTTGAGCGGCACTCCCTGCGCTCTTAATTTATTGATGTAATCTACTAGTACCAAGGAGTCATTTACGACGACACCAGATAGGGCAATGATGCCCAGCATAGATAATGTACTCAGGTCTTGTGGGGTCCCAAAATTTTGAAAGTTAATCAGGTGACCAAATATCGCACCTGCAATTCCGAAGGGAATGGCGGAGATAACCAATATGGGCTGAACATAACTTTTAAACGGAATAGCCAGAAGCGTATAAATAATTACTATGACAAAGAAACCACCCAACAACAAGACAGGCATCAATTCTTCAAAGTCTTTAGCCTCTCCGTCTTTGATGGATCTAACCCCCGGATAATTCGCCAAGACCTCCTCCAATATCGAGGGTTGTACCTCCTGACCAAACATTTCATACATTCGCTTCATATTTTGATTCATCGGATAAATGACTTTATTAATTTCAGTCGGATTTGCCACATCCTTGTCCGCATCCGCTTGCACGTTGATCACCCGTTGACGATCGATCCGGGCGATACCTGGATAGCCATGTCCAAATTCAATATCAGCCACTTCATTCATCGGCACTGATTGTCCTGAAGGGGTACGAATATACATCCTTTCAAGATTCCCGATAGATTCTCTTTCAGACTTCGGGTAACGAACCATGATTCTTACGTCATCCTGATCGCGTTGAATCCGTTGCGCTTCTCCACCATAAAAAGCCTGTCTGACCTGCCGCGCCAAATCTGAAGCGTTCAATCCAAGCCCACGCGCAGAATCCTTGAGCTTAATTTTTATTTCCTGCTTTCCCTCCGAATAGGTGTCACGGATGTCATTTAATCCTTCGAACACTTGTAACCTCTTTTGAATTTCCAGAGAGGCTTGCTTGAGTTGATTAAAATCCGGTCCGGTCAATCGGATATCTACCGGAAGCCCCACCGGACCTGCGGCACCCGCGTTCATGGTTAGTCGACTGGCACCTGGAATCTGACCAACCAATTTTCTCCATTGATCGGCTACTTCAAAAGCATTGGAATCCCTCACTCCATCTTTGGCTAATTCAACAACAATGGAGCCGATGTTACTTCCCACCACGGTACTCTCAGGATTGGGGCCACCGGTCATGGTGGAGTAACCTACTGCCACCATGTAATGAGCAACTGGATCGTGTTCGCCGTTTGATTTCGCTTCTTCCCGTACTTGATCCAGTCCGGCAACCAGTTTTTCCATCGCACGTCCTGTATCTTCTGAAGAAGTCCCTTCGGGCATTTCAAGCTGAACCAAAATGAAATCGCTGGGAACATTTGGAAACTGTACGAAACGTATCCATCCACCCGCCACAATTCCCCAGCTCACAATCAATATGGCAATGAAAGCTCCCAGAGTCGCGTAGCGCCAGTTTATCGCAACCTCAACAAACGGGTCATATACGTTGCGAATAAAAGCTTCCAAACTGTCCGAGATTTTCCGTTGAAATCTTGAAAACAAATTCAATTCATCACGATTACGTTTACTACCAACGTTGCAAAGTGAAAGGTGGTAAGGCAGGACTAATTTACTTTGAACCAATGAAAAAAGCAGGGTCGGTATTACCACAAGCGGAATGGAAACAAAGAATTTCCCCATCAAGCCCGGAAGAAAGAAAATAGGACAGAACGCGACGATGGTGGTCAGCACCGCAAAAGTTACCGGAGTCGAAACTAAATGAGTCCCTCGAATAGCAGATTCTACCCCGGAGCCATTTCTTTGAAATTCAGAGAAAACACTTTCTCCAACCACAATCGCATCGTCGACTACAATTCCCAGCACCAGAATAAATGCGAACAACGAGATCAGGTTTATCGAAAGCCCAAAAACAGGACCTACCAGAAAGGTGGCCAAAAAACTAACCGGAATTCCGGCGGCGACGAAGAAAGCTAGAGAAGGACGTAGAAAAAGTGACAAGGAGATAAGCACGAGTACAAATCCGATAGCACCATTCTCCAATAATAGGTTCAGACGATCCTCCAGATAAAATGCAGAATCACCCCAAGCCATTAGCTCTATGCCGTCGGGAAGCCATGTTTCCTTGGATTCCTCAACATACTTATAAATTTGAGCGGATATGTTGAGAGGACTTTCACGGCCCACTTCCCGAACCAGAACGAGGGCAGCAGCCTTTCCATTGAAACTGGAGAAAATGGTAACGTCTTCAAACCCATCCTCAATCTCAGCAACGTCTGATAAACGTACCTGAGTTCCGTCCGGGCGACTGATTAAAACCAACTCTTCAAATTCATTACCGCGGTAGGCTTGCTCCTTGGTTCTGAGCAATATCTCACCACCAGTTGAACGAATCTGACCGGCCGGAAGATCCAATGAATTCCCCTGAACGACCTGCATGACCTGGTCAAAAGTTAAACCGTATTGCCGAAGTTTATTTTCCGATACGTTAATTGAAATTTCATAGTCACGAACACCACGGGTAAACGCCTGACTCACTCCAGGAAGTTCTACTACATCGTCCCTAACCTTTTTAGCCAAATGCTTGAGCGTTAATTCATCGGTATCGCCAGAGATCGCTATCCATATCGTGTCACGTTGGATCAAAAATTCATCAATAATGGGACGTTCTGTGTTTGCCGGGAAAGTAGTAATGGCATCGACCCTGGTTTTGACATCTTCCTTCACTTTTCGAAGATCATAGCCTTTGTCTACCACAACACTGACAGCACCATATCCTTCGGAGGCTGAAGAACGAAGTTCCTTAATTCCCTCAAGCCCTTGAAGAGCCTCCTCAATCCGGATATTGACTGCCTCTTCCACTTCCTCCGGAGATGCCCCAAGATAAGGAACCCGTACCACAATGGTATCTAACGAAAACTGTGGAAATAATTCCATCTTGATTGAGAAGAGGGAAACAGCCCCTCCCACAACCATGATTAGCATAGTCAAGTTCGCCGCGACTCCGTTCTTAGTAAACCAAGCTATCATAGCTCACTCCCCATCTGCTTGGCGGAATTTTCTTCATGAACTTCGACTTCCATGCCATCGATTACGATGCCAAGCTGCGTAATACAAAGCCGATCTCCGTTTTTCAATCCTGTGGTAATATAGGCTTCATTGACTTCCGCCTTCGCGACCTCAACCGGTGTAATTTTCAACTGATCGTTTTCGTCAATTATCCAAACCAGATTTCCTGGTTTTAAAGCTGAACGCGGGATAACGAATCCCGGGCCAAGGTCTTTCCCCGAAATTTTTGCTGAGACAAATTGCCCGACATTCAAGGGAGGCCTGTCCGGATTAATAGATTGTCCATACGGGTCCTCAACGCGAGCAACGAGGTAAATCTGTCGGGTCGAGATATCGATGACACCTTCCAGACGATCAATGACCCCCATCCAATTCCACGATTTATTCCCGAATTGAGAGGAAAGAAATACATTCGAATCAGTAGAAGTTGATCGTCCATCCTGAGACACCTCGGGCAAATCTATAAATGCCACATCCTCTGACGAAATGGGCAAACGTACCTCTGCAACATCGACTGCGAATATCCGGGCCAATTGGGTCGTACGAGCATTCACCGTCTGACCAACATCCACAAATTTTGTGTGAACCCGACCATCATACGGAGCTCGAACAGTGGTCTTCGATAGATTCCGTTCCGCAACGATTACTCCAGCTTCCGCACTCTCGATATCAGAGGCAGCTTTTTCGAGTTGAGGCTTCCTCAAGACAAGGTCATTGGGTTGACCCCGTCCCAATTCTTTCCAATCCAACTGGGCCTGTTCACTGAGGCTTTCTTCTTGAGCATACGCCAGCCTGGCGGTGGCACGCATACTTTTAGCATTAGCCAAAGCAGCGGTGTACTCCACCTTATCCATTTCTATAAGAACGTCCCCTTTTTTGAAAAAGCTGCCGGCAAATAACTTGGGAGATACATATTCAATTACCCCCGAAACTTCTGCAGTCAGGACCGTTTCGGTTCGCGGTTGAATCGTGCCCTGGGATTCGATGGTCAAGGATAGTGGTTCGACCTGGAGAGTCATAACCTCTACCCCGGGAAGCATTCTGACCAATTCTTTTTTCTCCGGTTCAGGCTTCAGTACGATCAGGATAACCGTAAAAGCAGTCGCTCCTAAAACGAACACGATCGGTAACAAGATTTTCAAGAGGATATTTCCTCGTTCTGATTTTAAGTGAGAATCCATAATTTATTCCTCGTCTAAATTAAATCCACCACCCAGAGCGATATAGAGATCGATCCGGTTTTGTAATACACGATTGATAGCAGTAATACTTTGACTCCGTGTGTCGAAAGATCGCCGTTCGGCATCGAGCACTGCGGAAATATCCAGCAACCCCCGTCCGTATAAAACCCAGGCTTGTTCAAGCGCCTTGGAACTTTGTTTAGCAGCGAGATTCAGGTCGTCTACCAATTGAACCAGGTACGTCTGATTCGCCAATGCGGTTTCCACTTCGCGAAACGCATTTAGAATAGCGGACTCATAATTGGCCACCTGCTCATTGAATTGCGCTTCGGCTTGACGGCGTTGTGCCCCAAGCCGCCCGGCCATAAAAACGGGGGCCGTTATATTTCCTGCTAAATTCCAAACCCCAGAATCAGAATCCAAAAGATTGCCCAGCTCATTGGAAGCCTGTCCCAAACTGCCGGTTAGCGAAATGTCTGGAAGCCGGTTTTTTTTCTCTGCATTAAAATTTGCCCCCGAGGCAGCAAGACGTCGCTCGGCAGCACGAAGGTCCGGACGTTGTTCAAGCAACGACGCTGGCAGACCGGCAGGAATCGGTGTACTTACCGCTGGCAATTCTTTGCTCAGCTCAATCGTCCGCCCCGGATATTCTCCCACCAAGGTTTCAAGTAAGCGAATGGCCTGGTCCAGGGCACTTTCACGCTGACTTACTTGAGCTCTGACCACGCTTGCCTGCGACCTCGATAAACGTAAATCAAACGCTTGAACCAACCCGCGTTGATAACGGTCCTCCAGGATCTTTAAATTCGAATCAAAACTTTCTGCACTGCTGACCGCCAATTCCCTTTGATATAAAAGTTCCTTGGCGTTAAACCAGGCTTTACTGATTTGAGAGATAAGCGAAAGACGCAGGGCCTCCATATCGTAACCAGAAGCTTCGAACATTGCCAAGGTTGCACTATGCTGCTCACGCACTTTTCCCCAAACATCGAGCTCCCATTGAGAGGAAAGGGAAAGACTGTAGTTCGTAATAGTAAAGGAACCAAACGGATTAAATAATACCTTTTGTTTTGTCCCGGAACCACTCAGCCCCAGGCTTGGGTACTGTAACGCACCTGCAATTTGTGCATTGGCTTCTGCTTGTTGAAGTCGGTAGACCGCTGCCTGAAGCGACGGATTTTGCATCATAGCCGTTTCGACGAGACTTACCAAATTGTCGTCTTCGAAATCCCGCAACCAATCGCTGGCAAGTTTACCCTTATCAGAATCTTGGCTCCAATCACCAGGCACATTGTTTTGCAGTTCCGAATTATCGTTCTGAGAGTCAGGTGCCGTTGTAGCGCATCCGGCAACCAATGTAAGCAAGGTTATCAAAAATAAAGTACGAATGGTGGAGCTCATTTAGAAATTGGCGTACGCGCGGATTCAATACCGGCGGCGATGAATTCAATGTATTGGTCCAGTACATTGTTAAATTCGTCCTGGCTAAGTTGGTGACCAATAAATTGATCCATTCTAGGGAAATGCATCATGAATCCCACCATAGTGCATATTATGAAATGCAACTTGTTCATCACCTGACTCGGATCATGTGAAGGCAGTGCTTTTTGGAAGGCCGCAAGAAAAGTGGTAAACACTTCCTGAAAAATTTCCTCATCCAACTCACGCATAAAGTCCAGCGGTTCAGACATACAGCGAGCCATCGCCTGAACAAATCTGCGGCCTTCTTTCCCCATGAGTCTTGAGACGGCCGGTCGAACCAGAATATCCACCAGTTCATAAACCGGAACGATCCCATCTTCATGCTTGGCCTTGGCGTCCTCGAGCATACCAAGGCGCAACTCATTCAAGGGCATAATGCGAAATTTGAAGAGCTCTTTGATCAACTCCACCTTCGATCCAAAATGGTAGTTGATCGACGCTACGTTCACACCCGCTCGTTGGGTGATATTGCGAATGGATGCCCCGGCAAAACCAAATTCGGCCAATTCCGACTCGGCTGCTTCAAGGATCTTTATTTGGGTGGCATTCATTCAAACGTTTGATTTAAACGATCGTTTCAAACAATCGTTTTAAAAAATAAAAGCAACCTATTTTTCGATTTTTCTTTATCCGGGAGTGTGGATGCCTGAGAACAGAACGCCTACCCGACAAATGAACCAAGATCCATTCATGGAAGCTGCCATTGAAGAGGCCCGCAAAGGCCTGGCAGAGGGAGGAATACCCATCGGATCAGTTCTGGTTCACAAAGGAGTCGAAACCTCTGTGCTGAACAATGCCGAATGCATTGAGCTCATGACCCACTTTATTGAGAAAAATAAAAAAATGTGGTTCGAAGATATTGGAACTACCACCTAAGCTATCATGAAAATTACCAAATACTACCTTTTCCTATTTTTCATAACGCTCGAAGGCTCCTTGAGCGCAACCTACTTTGGAAATGGCCTGAAGATTGGGGAGGTCGATCAGGACTCCGCCATCATCTGGACCCGTTTAACCAGAGATGCCGAATTCAATATGCAGGGTCATATGTGGATTGAATATGAAGTTCCCACTGAAAGGACGAACAGTAGCGGAACACCCAGAATGGAACAAGCGAGTCGGATGCCGGAAGGTGCTACCCTGAATGACATGGCGTTTAGCCTTTCGGGAGTTGCGGGAGAAGTAAGACTGATCTACTGGCCTCATAACGACACAAGCAAAGTAGTTGAGAAAGACTGGATACGAGTTGACCCGAAGAAAGACCATACAACCCAAATCCAGATCAACGGGCTCAAACCCAATACCAACTACGAGGTAGTCCTGGCTTCCAGAAATCCTGAAAGGAAACTGGGCGCCTCTGTCACCGGACAATTTAAAACAGCACCCAAAGCAACCACAGCAGAAGAAGTCACATTTACGGTTGTAACCTGCCACGATTTTGGCCGTCGAGACGATTTGGCCAACGGTCACAAGATATATCCATCCATGGCCCGCGTCGTAAAACCCGACTTCATGGTACATGCAGGTGATATCGAATACTATGACAAAGCCGACCCATGGGCCAGAAGCGTTGAGCTGGCCCGACATAAATGGAACCGCATTTTCGCCCTACCCTACCAGGTCGACTTCTATCGTCAATTTGCCTCTTATTTCATAAAGGACGACCACGACACTCTCAAGAATGATGCCTGGCCCGGAGAGAATTATGGGGACTTAACCTGGGAACAAGGATTGGCCATCTACCGTGAGCAGGTTCCTATTGGGAAAAAGACGTACCGAACCATCCGCTGGGGTAAAGATCTGCAAATCTGGATGGTGGAAGGCAGGGACTTTCGCAGTCCGAACAACATAGAGGACGGACCAGGTAAAACGATCTGGGGTGAGGAACAAAAAGCCTGGTTTTTCAAATCGTTCGCCGAATCGGATGCCAGTTTCAAGGTTCTGATTAGCCCAACACCGATTGTTGGTCCTGATAGAGGGAGCAAGAACGATAACCACGCCAACGAAGGATTTACCTGGGAAGGAAATCAAATCCGTGAATTTATGGGTAAACAAAAGAACGCATTTGTTCTTTGCGGCGACCGCCACTGGCAATACGCATCTGTTGATAAAAAGACGGGAACGCGCGAATATTCAGCCGGAGCAGGATCGAACATGCATGCAGGCGGATACAAGATGGAGAATCGTGAAGACGCCCATAAATACCTGCAAATTAAAGGAGGGTTTCTCGGTGTTAATGTAAAACGCAGTAAAGGCATTCCCCACATTTCACTGACCCACTACGACGTTGATGGTAATATCCAAAACAATGAAATATTCGCATCAGAGTAAGCACAGATTAGTCGACACGTTTGAACTGTGAAACACTTCTACGTCAGAATCGATAGAGAGGTTTGACGCAAAGGGTTTCGTCAGTGATTGTTTTCCGTAAATAAACCAACCTAGTTAAAAAGGCATGCCCACTCCCGAATTCCACTACCAGGATCCTTTTCCTCTCGGAAAAGATGAAACAGAATACGCGCTTTTGAGCTCCGAGTATGTCGAAGAAAGTGAATTTGATGGAAAGCCCATCCTGAAAGTAAACCCGGAGGCCCTGACGTTGATCGCTCAAGCGGGAATGCGCGATATCGCTTTTTTTCTGCGGGCAGAACATTTGGAATTGGTCTCGGCGATCCTTGAGGACCCCGAAGCGTCAGACAACGATCGCAACGTGGCCATGACCCTTTTGAAGAACGCTGAAGTTTCCTCGCACGGCATTCTTCCGTTCTGCCAGGACACAGGTACGGCCATCATCATGGGCAAAAAGGGCCAACAAATCTGGACCGGGGTAAACGACGAGGAATACCTCTCCAGAGGCGTCTACAACACCTACATAAAAGAGAATCTTCGCTATTCCCAAAATGCGCCCCTCACTATGTATGAGGAGAAAAATACCGGCACCAATTTACCTGCCCAGGTCGACCTCTACGCCACCGAGGGGATGGAATATAAATTCCTTTTCGTCGCCAAAGGAGGAGGATCGGCAAACAAGACCTTTTTCTTTCAAAAGACCCGGGCCGTTCTAAAACCGGTTGCCTTGGAAAAATTTCTGCTTGAGCAAATGGGGACTCTGGGAACAGCCGCTTGCCCACCCTACCATGTTGCCTTTGTCATCGGCGGAACCAGCGCGGAGGCCAACCTCAAACACGTGAAACTTGCTTCGACCAAATATTATGACGAGTTGCCCATCACGGGTAACGAACATGGCCGGGCCTTTCGCGACCTTGAGATGGAAAACGCTTTGTTAAAAGACTCACGCAAACTCGGCTATGGCGCACAATTTGGTGGAAAGTATTTTGCTTTGGATGTGCGCGTGATCCGTCTTCCACGTCATGGAGCCTCCTGCCCTATTGGCATGGGCGTCTCTTGCTCGGCAGACAGAAACATGAAAGGAAAGATCAACAAGGATGGCATCTGGCTCGAAAAGCTCGAAACCAATCCGGGTCGATTCATCCCCGATCATCTGCGTGAAACCGACTACAAAGGAGTGGTAAACGTGGACCTCAATCGTCCGATGAAAGAGATCCTCGCGCAACTCAGCTCTTTGAAAATTGAAACCCAGTTGAGCCTCACTGGAACCATTATTGTCGCTCGTGATATCGCCCACGCAAAGTTACTGGAGAGACTGGAAACTGAAGGCGATCTTCCGGAGTATTTTAAGAATCATGCGGTTTACTACGCAGGTCCAGCCAAGACACCCGAAGGTATGCCATCGGGATCGTTCGGTCCAACGACTGCCGGACGAATGGACAGTTACGTCGAACCCTTTCAGGCAAAAGGCGGATCGATGATCATGCTGGCGAAAGGTAATCGCAGCCAGCAAGTCACCGACGCCTGTCAAAAATATGGAGGATTTTACCTGGGATCGATCGGCGGTCCCGCAGCCATCCTTGCCCAGGATAATATCAAGAAAGTCGAACTTCTAGAATATCCGGAGCTGGGCATGGAAGCCATCTACAAAATCGATGTGGCGAATTTCCCGGCCTTCATTCTTGTCGACGACAAAGGCAACGACTTCTTCCAGGGAATTCGTAAGACTTGTGAAGCCTGCGTGGCAGCGGTTGGTGTGTAGGGGGAAATTTATTGGTGTCAGGTTTCGGGTGTCAGGCTTGAATGTCACCTGTCCTCTTACTCCTACTCTTACTCCTACTCTTACTCTTACTCTTACTCGTCCTCCTACTTTTCTCCACGCAGAAAAGTGCATAACACCAAAGGCATCCTTGCTTTCATTTCCCCAATTAGCTGAAATTGAGGAGGAAGACGAGTAAGAGGAAGATTCTATGTGGGAATGATACGCCCGCGATAAAGCCCGACCTTTATAGTTTTCCTCGACCCACAACAGGTATTCTTTCAGATTAATAAAACCTCATTAACAACCCCAAAATATGGAATATAGAAATCTCGGTCGCTCAGGCTTGAAAGTCTCAGAAATCTGTCTCGGTACCATGACCTTTGGTCTTTACACGGACGAGGCAGAAGCAGATCGAATGCTCGGACTATCCATTGAAGCCGGGGTCAATTTCATCGACACAGCCAATGCCTACATAGGAGGAAAGTCCGAAACAATCCTGGGTAACATACTAGGTGCTAGAAGAGATGATCTCATTCTTGCTACCAAGTTTTTCAACCCCATGGGTCCGGGACCGAATGATTCAGGCTGGTCGCGTTCGCATGTGATGAATTCGGTCGAAGCCAGTTTGAAGCGACTGAAAACGGATTACATCGATATTTTCTATATCCACCATGTCGACGTGCAGACACCGATCGAGGAAACATTGCGGGTACTCAACGATTTGGTTTCTCAAGGCAAGATCCGCTATCTTGCCTGCAGCAATTTCGAGGCCTGGCGTTTGATGGATGCCTTGTGGATCAGCGATCATCATGACTGGTCTCGCATCGAGTGCTACCAGCCTCAATACAGTTTACTCGTCCGCGATATTGAGGATGAGCTTATTCCTCTTTGCCAATACAAGGGTGTGGGCACCATTGTTTGGGCGCCTCTGGCCGGCGGCTTCCTGACGGGGAAATACAAACCAGGCGAAAAGCGTAATCTCGAAGGTACACGTTCCGCAGACGGGTGGTGTTTCCCGGATCCGTTTTATGCCCCAAATACCGAAGAGATTCTAACGACCCTGCTCGCAGTGTCTAGTGAGTTGGGACGTAGCCCGGCTCAGGTCGCGCTACGCTGGGTGATTGATCAACCTGGTATCACCTCAGCCATTGTCGGTGCGCGAAACTGCGAGCAGTTGAAAGACAACCTTCTTGCAGGATCATGGAACCTGGATGAAGCCTCCGGGCAAAAACTGACCGAGGTTTCCAATCCTCGGGCACGCTATCCAAAATCGATGGAGAGCGCCATGTTTGACCGACGAAACGATGCGGTAAAGATGCCAGTCCTGGAAGATCCCGCTTCCGAGTGAAGTCGGCAATCTGTTTAAAAATGCTTCAGCGACTATACTCGCCATTCACCATGCGCCAAATCCCTAAAGGATTTCCGTCCTTGAGTTCATCGGGTAACAGCGATTGGGGACTACCTTGGTAAGCCATGAGGCGAATGAAGCGCTCAATGGCATAAGTGCCGACGGAAGTGCTCTTTCCGTCAGAAGTAGCCGGGAACGGTCCACCGTGCACCATGGATGGGCATACTTCCACGCCGGTTGGAAAGCCGTTGTAAACGATTCGCCCAACTTTTCTTTCCAGAATTGAGATCAAATCCGCGTACTCCAGGAAATCCTCATCCGTGCCGTGGATGGTTGCAGTTAGCTGACCGTCCAGCTCTTCAGCAACGGCCATTAAATCCTGCTTTGTTTTCCATCGAACCAAAGTCGTTTCGGGGCCAAAGATCTCCTCACTAAGCGATTCATCTTCGAGAAATGTATCTGCACTTACTTCGAAAACAGCGGCAACTCCGGGACAACCCGAACCATTGTCATCGTTGATCACCAGCGTTTTCACTTTCTGGTTTTCACATCTGGCAGCTACACCACTGGTGTAGGCACTGTGAATACTGGGATTGAGCATGGTTGCGGAAGGTGCCCTGGCCATTCCCTCAACTAAAGCCCCGACAACAGCATCACCAGAATCAGATGCTTCAACCAGGGCCACACCCGGGTTGGTGCAAAACTGCCCAACTCCCATGGTGACGGATGCCAGTAACCCTGCACCCAATCCCGCCGGATTTTTAGCAGCCGCACCTGGTAAAATAAACAAGGGATTCACACTACCCATTTCCGCAAAAACGGGAATGGGTTGAGGTCGCTGGGATGCAAGTTTCATAAGAGCCAATCCTCCGGCCGTTGAACCGGTAAATCCCACTGCCTGAATAGATGGATGAGTAACCAGCGCTGAACCGACGACACGGCCGCTTCCGTGCAATAAGCTGAATGTGCCTTCGGGCATTCCTGTTTCTCTGATAGCCGCCAGGATGGCTTGCGCGACCAGCTCGGAAGTTCCCGGATGAGAAGAATGAGCCTTAACAATGACGGGGCAACCGGAAGCCAAGGCAGAAGCGGTATCCCCTCCTGCGACCGAAAATGCCAAAGGGAAATTACTTGCTGCAAAAACAGCCACCGGACCGATCGGACGTTTCATGGAACGGATATCAGGCTTTGGAATCGGCTGACGATCAGGTAGAGCGGTATCGATACGGGCTTCTACCCAGGAACCTTCTTCAGCCACGGAAGCAAACAAACGAAGCTGTCCGGTTGTCCGCCCTGTTTCTCCTTTGATACGACCTTCCGGTAAACCCGTTTCGGCCATCGCACGTTGCGTCAGCGTGTCGCCAAGAGCTTCGATCTGATCAGCAATTTCCCTGAGAAAAGCAGCCCTTTCGGCACCAGACTTTCTGCTAAACGAAAGGAAAGCTCTTTGGGCAAGATCAGCCGCACGATTCGTTTCATCAGCTGTGGCTGCGTAAAAGGAAGGTTCAACACTCAGAGCCGTTGAAGGGTCGATCGCCTTGAATGACGAGTCTCCCTGGGAGCCTGTTGATGAACCAATGAGAGATAATCCGTTTATTTGCATAATAAGTGATTAAGATGATTAAAAATTAAAAGACAACCGGTACTCCAGAATCCGCGTCGGTGATTCCGGATTTAGAGAATTCGAACACACTTTTTCAACAGATCTTTCTCCCAAGCTCAAAACGAGCGTTAATTGAAACTCTTGGATTTTCATCGTCAGAAAAGCTGTGCATGATTTAGCTTCGATCAGTCTCGATCAAGTACTTTCACCCAACGGACAACCAATCGTCACGGTATAATTATTTAGAGCGTATAATGCGTATGGTTACAGGGATTGATAAATAAACTTGCCCTCGGGGCTCATTTCAGTCGTGATACGCTGGGATGAATTCGAAAAACCAAACACCCAACACGGCTTTCACCTCAGATCCGCCTGTGTTTCTATTGAAAGAGTTAACGGTTCGCGTTCTCGAAGCCCACGAGTATGAACGAGCGGGAGAGCTGCTGGACAAGCAGCACTATCTGGGGGATTTGCGCACAGGCCGCGCACTGCTTCAGGCTGTGGAATACCAGGGGCGTTGGGTGGCCTTGCTGGACTGGGGAAGCGCCGCGTTGAAGCTGGCCGACCGGGAGCAATGGATTGGCTGGACCTCCCAGCAGCGCGCCGAGCGCCTCAACCTGGTGGCGATGAACCGCCGCTTTCTGGTGCTGGGCGAAACGCGCATGCCCAACCTCGCCTCGCGCTCTCTGGCCTTGGCCGTGCGCGCCTTGCCCGGGCACTGGAAGTTGAAGTATGGATACAGTCCCGTTCTGGCTGAAACGTTCTCGGATATAGAGCAATTCGAAGGCACTTGCTACAAAGCCGCCGGGTGGCGGCCGTGCGGCCTGACCCAGGGATTCCGCCGCCACCGGATGGACTACTACCAGGAGCACGGCAGGCCGAAGAAGCTTTGGCTGAAGCCTCTCAATCGCAATGCCCGCCGCATCCTTACGGGCATGGACATGCCGCCGGCCTACCGCAAGGCCCTCAATGTGCACAGTCCGGAGCGGGACCTGCCCCTGAAGAAAGGCCAGCTCGAATCCTTGCAAGACTATCTCGCAGAACACTTCGAGGATCCCCGCAGGAGCAATCGGACGTTCCGGGCCTCGTCCTTGCTGAGCATCGTGGCGATGGCGCTGTTCGCCGGACGCGACAACCTTGCGGCGATCCAGCGCTACGGGCAGTTCCTGACCCAAAGCCAGCGCGAGTGGCTGAGTTTCCCCAGGAAGAAAGACGCGAAAACACGCAAAGCCCCCAGCTACACCGCATTGCGCAATCTATTGATTCAGATCGATCCGCAGCAATTCGCCGGCTGCCTCAACGGATGGTTGCAAGCGAATCTGGGAACGCTGCCGCGCGCGCTGGCCATCGACGGAAAGTGGATACGCGACCGCGCGCTGAGCCTGTGCCTGAGCGATCACGAGACCGGAGCCCCCGTCGCCGTGGATTTTGCCGCCAACAAGCCCAAAAGCGAAGAGCATAAACGGGAGGGCGAGCAAACAGTCGCATTGCGCCTCTACGAAAGCTGCAACCTCGAAAACGCGACCATCACCGGTGACGCGCTCAACAACAACAAGGGCCAGGCCGCTGCGATTCTCAAGGCGCGGGGCGACTACTTTTTCCAACTCAAGGACGAGAATCGCCATGCCCATAAAGCCGCTTCTAAACTGGCCCAAACCACCCCTTTTTTACCCATATCGAAGAACCCGACGCCAGTCACGGACGACTCGACCAACGGGCAATCGCGGTCTATCCCTTCGAGCCGCTAGAGGCGGGATTGCCGGGAGCGCGAAGCCTAACGGTCATCCGGCGCACCAGCGGCTTCGAGCAAAGCGAAGAGCCCAGCGTCTCCTTTTACCTCTCCAGCCATCCTTGCCAAAAAGGCTGCGCACAGCGATTCGCCGAATTCGCCCGAGGACACTGGGGAGGATGCGAGAGCCGCAATCATTGGGTGCGCGACGCCTGTATGCGCGAAGATCGTACCCGATCAAAAAACTTCAACCTCAATTGCAGTCTCGCGGCCCTGCGCGTCTGCCTCATTTCGCTAAAGGCAAGATTCTATCCGGATGCTTCCTGGCCGTGCATGCAGGAAAAATCCCAGCATGATTTAGGCATCCCATTCCAAATGCTCGTCAATCACCGTGCCAAATAAAAATACCGTGGTCACCATTGGGATTCCGTCGTTTTCAACTTGTGGCTTGAGTAAAAGTTGTGATTTTTGCATTTGAAATACCCGCCTGCTTGCGGCGGGGATGTTTATTAAATATGACTGTGAACCTTACCAAACTTGATTGCGGCGTTCAACGAGTTCCGGATAAAGGTCGTCCAGGTCGCCAACTTCTTCCTTTATTGCTGAGAGTTGTTTTTTCAGGTCTGCAACGACGGCAGAGTAGGTGGGATCCTCATACACGTTTTGCTGCTCGTAAGGATCTTTTTCGATGTCGTACAGCTCGAGCCGTGCGGGAGTTGATTCCGGTCTGGTGACTCCCCACGAAGAGACTTGGTGCAAATTGGCTTCGGTTGAATCCGAGACCGCATTCTCTGGCCAGAATTTGTCCATACGTGGATGAAGTGCCAGGCCGTAATAGAAGATTAGTTTATAGCGTTGAGTGCGGATAGCATAGTGCGCTGGGACATCGTGGTGGGCGCGGTGCATCCAATATCGATAGTAGGTGGATTGGCGCCAATCTTTTGGCGTGTCTCCCGCGAGGTTTTTACGGAAAGACCGACCTTGCATTTCCTTGGGAGCTTTTGCGCCAGCGAAGTCTAAAAGGGTGGGGGCGAAATCTACGTTGTTGATAATATCCTTGTTGATGCTGTTTGGTTCAATTTCCTTTGGGTATCGGGCGATGAACGGCATCCGCATCGACTCCTCGAACGCCCAACGTTTATCGACGCGATCATGTTCGCCAAGCATCATGCCTTGGTCGCCGGTATAAATGATAAGCGTGTCGTCCTCAATGCCTTGCTCCTTGAGAGTGGCTAACACACGGCCCACGTTTTCATCCACTCCCGCCACGCACCGTAAATAGTCTTTGAGGTAACGTTGGTAGGCTGCGCGGGTTTGTTCTTTTTCATCCATAACGGTAACGTCGAGCGGACCACCCGGCCAGAAGTCGTTTTGCATGCAGGCGACCCGGCTGCGAATTTTATTAGTCGGCCCTACGGTACTGCCGTAATCGCGTGAACCGTCTGACCGGTCGCTATTATCTTCAAACAGGCTGTGTGGTTCGGGAATCTCAACATGGGCATACAATTCTTTGAATCGCGGAGCGTATTCCCAAAGTCCGTGTGGGGCTTTGAAATGGCACATGAGAAAAAATGGTTTGCCGGTGTCGCGTTGTTCTTTCAGCCATTTGATCGTTTCGTTGCCGATAACATCGCTTGAGTGACCCTCGTAAGCTTCTCCACCTTCGTTGTGGTCCTTCCAGGGTTTCCCTTTCTCCTTGAGCAAAGGGTTAAAATACAGCACTTGGCCTGGTAACACCTTATAGTAGTCGAAACCCATCGGCTCGGAGTGGAGATGCCATTTGCCAATGATCGCGGTTTCATAACCTGCCTTTTGAAGCTCTACCGCCATGTTTGGTTGATGATCCCGGTCCCAGGTGTCTTCGAGTGTCATCAGCCCGTTCACATGGCTGTACTGGCCACTGAGAATCGAGGCCCGGCTTGGAGTGCAAATGGAGTTGGTGCAATAAACGTTTTTAAGCAGCGCACCTTCGCTAGACAGTCGATCGATATTGGGTGTTGGGCAAAATTCTTTGAGGTGGCTGCCGTAGCTTCCGATAGCCTGCCAGGTGTGATCATCGGCCATTATAAACAGAATGTTTGGCTTTCCTCGGGATGGTTCTGGGGAATTGGACTGTGTTTCCTTTGAGCCTTGTCCGCAGCCAACTAATACCAGGGTAGAGAAGAGTATGAGGCTGAGAGAAATGATGCGATTCCAATTAATCTTAGTCATAGGAGGTCAGTGTAGTAAAGTTCCGACGGCTTATGAATGGATAGATTTAACAGAGAGATGGAAACAACAAACCCTCTCCGGAATCAACCGAAGAGGGTTTGCCTGAACTACAAACTACAATAGAACTACAAATCAAAAGAGGCTGATAAAAGAATCGTGCGGGCTTCGTTGGTTGCTGCACGAGACCGAACGTAAAATTCGTCGGTTGCGTTGTCGATATTGATTCCGAACGTGACGGGCTGGTCTCCGATCATGGTTGGGTAACGCGCAAACAAATTGATTTCCATGTAACCGTCTTCAGTTACAAATCTGTTTACGATATTGCCAAATTGCTGGATTGGTCCATCTGCGTAGACTAAACCACCGCCGAACCGGAGCCCTTCTGCCGGGCCTTCATCCACTGTGTAGTTGGTGAAGAGCGTAAAGCGGTGCGGCGTTGCGCCTTCTAAAGGAAGACCTGTGGCGACTTCGCCTACGACTTTCGCATCAATCCAGCTATAGGCGGCTACGATGTTCCAATTTTCCGTTGGATTGTAGAATAACTCGAACTCGATTCCTTCACTCTCGTCACTGGTCACGGATTGATCCGACATAAAGGTAACGGGATTGAAGTCGTTTCGAACCACGTTGTCTTTCTTGATGTTAAACGCCGCTACCGACCCGCTGAGCTTTCCGTCGAAAAGATCGATAAACTTGAACCCGATTTCGATGGCTTCACTGGATTGTGGTCCAATAAATTCGCCTGTATCGGGATCCGTTGCGTTTTGTGGTTCGAAAGCATCGGCCACATTGGCGAAGAAACTTACATTGGGATTGATCCGGTAGACACCGCCCAATTGGAAATTTGTGTCTCCATCATCGATTGGCGTACCCTGTGGTGCGCCACCCAATGCGATCGAGCGTTGATTGATGTCAATTTTGCGAAGGCCGGCCAGGATATTGAGACGGTCTTCCATAAAGAACATATTGTCTGTGACGTAGAAGGTATCGATGTCTTGGAAGCTGCGATCACTGTTGTTGCCGCGCACGCCAAATGCCCTTAATTCCGCAGGGCTGGGGACATCATCTTGCCAGATTGGCACGCCGTTGAGAATATCTTCTTGGAATAGAAAATCGCGGAAGACTTTACCGGTTGCTGC
>JAQBYJ010000065.1 GCA_027622555.1 Verrucomicrobiota bacterium | reverse complement strand
AATCCATACTGCTTTAGGCTCAATGAGCCCAAGAGAATACCGCCAATCCTATGGCAGCCCCCGCGGGGGCTGCCATAGGATTTGACATCAACGAATCAAATGAATCTAAATTATAACCTAAGCACAACGGGTCTCCATTTTTCGGGGCAATCTCACTTTGCTACGAGGGAACTTCGCACCTAGCATAACAATTGATGCAACGAATAAAACATCGATTTGGTGTTTCTCTACCCAGGCTGAGTCAATGGAGGATCAACGGATGTATTCAATGCTCACCTCCGCGGAATTAGCTAGAGCTGAAAGATTCAAACACAAGGGTGCTAAACAATTATTTGTAACAACACACGCGGCACTTCATCTCATACTAAAGAACCGCTATGAGATAAACTACGACGATTTCGCTTTTTCAGAAACAGAACACCATAAACCATATTTATCTAATAAAGCCGGGGTAAAACCACTCGAATATAACCTCTCTCACAGTGGACAATGGATCGCAATTATCATCGGAACTAAGTCTGTTGGGATTGATGTTGAAGAGAAAAAGGATCTAAAGGACTTCGAAGGGATCTCACGAATCGTATACTCGGAGCTCGAAAATACATCCGTAGTACCAAGTGAAGGAAACCCTGATCTGGAACAATTCTACAGACATTGGAGTTGCAAAGAAGCTTTCTTAAAAGCTGAAGGAACTGGGTTTATGCAGGACCCAAAAGGTATTGAATTGAACTTCAATTCATCGGAAGAAAATGAATATCCTATCGTTTGGTGGACGGATGATATCCCGGGACACTCGCTAGCATGGACTGAACGCGCCGACTAACCACGACCCAGGAATGGCATACTTATGGGTAACACCGTACTTTCCAGTACTGAAACACCATCAGGAAGTGTAATCATGGCTAAAGCCACACGAGCGAGATCGTAGGCGTTCATTACTCCCTCTGCTGCTGCAGCTTCTTCCCTACCCTCCCAAATCGCTGTCTTTGTATTACCTGGTTGTAGGACTCCTACGGAAATTCCGTAAGCTCGACCATCGAGCGCCAAAGAACGGGTGAGTCCTTCAAGCGCAAATTTTGAGGTTGTGTAAGGAGCGGAGTGAACTCGAGGCATTTTCGCCGAGACGCTTCCAATGTTGATAATCCGGCCACGGCCTTGCGGTTTCATAATCCTAAAAGCCTCACGAGCACAAAGAAACGCTCCATCGAGATTTACGCTCAAAACCTTGCGCCAGGTTTCAAATGTAAGTTCCTCAATAGGACCACCCATTCCTATTCCTGCGTTATTAATCAGAATGTCTAACGAATCGAAATATTTTCCAACAGACTCAAAAAGATTTATGACAGCCGCTTCATCGGTCACATCCGTCTCCACAGCTTTGGCAATTCCGCCAGATTCGTTTATTTCGGAAGCGAGATTTTCAATTTTTTCTTTTGATCTAGCGGCAAGAACCACCTGAACACCTTCAGCAGCGAACACTTTCGCAATGGCAGCTCCAATTCCGCTGCTGGCTCCGGTTATCACAGCAACTTTATTTTTAAGTGAATGCATATCGTATGGGAATGTGTTTCTAAAAAATTGGATTAGGAACCGTAAAGCGTGTATCGAATAAAGTCATTAACCATTTCAGCCATGAACGGAAGCGAATGATTGGAGCGAATACGTTGGGTTCCTCGCTGAATTCGCTCCCGGTTTCCATCGGGAGTTTTTAAAAGGTCACGGCATGCTTTGACTAAAGAGCCATCGATTTGCGGATCAAAGGAATACCCGGTGCTCAGATCCACAATCTCTGGTGTCCCTCCAGTATTCGAGGCAACCACTAATACGCCCGACGCCATCGCTTCCAAGACTGTCAAAGCAAAGGGCTCTCTCCACACACTTGGAAATAAAAGGACTCCAATTTTTGAATAAAATTCGTTGTGTAATTTAGCGTGAGGGATATGACCCAAGAGTGTTACTCTACTTGCAAGCTTAGGATCTGAAGAAATTTTCTTAATTATAGATCTTCCATATCGACTGCCAGGGAGATCAGACGCGATCAGGAATCGAAGATCATCATCATCGGCAGAAATTTCAAGAAAGGCATCCAAGGCTAGATCCAATCCTTTTTCTTTCTCAGGACGGCCACAAAACCCAAATGTTTTCAATCTCTCAGAAGAAAACGGCACTTCAGGAAATGCATCGATATCGATTCCCCAATGAGCCATACTTTGATTCTTAATCGAAGAAAAAGTCTCAGCATGAGTCTCTTTCATAAACTCACTGCCAAATATGGCACCGCTGAATTTGGAAAAAAATTGAATAGGTTTTGGAACAGATGAGTAGAGAGCTCTCAGCTCAGAATCCTTTAATTGGTTGATGGCATTTATCGGACACCGACTATGAAAAATATCTGTCCCCCAAGGATCTTGCGGCCAAAAATCTGACACAAACACAAAGATGGGTTTATCAAGCTCAAACACGGACGTCCATTCAGGAAGAACAAGTCGTCGAGGATTAAAAATAAAAATAAGATCTGCCTCATTCGCTTCAGCTTTTAATTCGGAAACAATCCTGGTGTGATTCCGAATTAGAGCACGTTTCGTTCGCCATTTCTGAAATTCAGGTCCGAGCTTTCCAGGGAAAAATCCGGTCAACTGAGTTGAGGACGTTAAGTGAGACTTTTCCTTTCGAACAGATGCAACCACTGTGTTTTCCCAGACAAAGTGCTTTGCCAATGTTTCAAGAAGATTACAGGCTCCCAACTCGTAACCACCAGCATGATCAGGGGGATAAGAGTTCGTGATAGCCAGGCACTTGAGCGGCTTCATCTCAATTTTAAGCGTTCAACGATTATTTCAGCGGAGTTCTTCCAGGTGGGAAGCGACAATGTTTTGGTCGCTTGCAACGCCTCGTTGTAAGCGAATTGATTTAATAACCAATTTTCCAAACTATCCTTAAGCTCATCATTCGATTCATAAAATTTACATGCGGACTCAAGCGACCATTCTTTTAAACTCGGTAAGGTCCGACACAAACAGGGGACACCCAACCAAAGAGATTCGACAACAGGTAACCCAAAACCTTCGGCAATCGAATTGAAAACGGTAAACCGAGCCTTCAAATACAATACGAGCAACAATTTGTCATTCTGTTTCGAATGGAGAAAAACAGGATAGCCTGATTTCTTAGCCAATTTAATTTTTTTCTCAATTGGCTTACCAAAGTGTGGATTTACACGCCCGACAAAGTGCAATTCAAATTTTAATCCCTGATCCCAAAGGTCACAGGCAATCCTCAACAATCCATCCTGGTTTTTGCGAGGTTCCAAAATTCCGATACACAAAAGAAGAGGAACTTCCTGTGGTTTATGGCAAAATGGAGTTTCAGATTTATCGAAAAAGTCCGATCCGAGTAGTAGCGTGGAAGTCGTAGGATACTTGGATGGGGTTAACCCTTTCCAGTATTCGAGTAGATCCCTTTGACTACATCCCGACACACTGAATACATGGTCGAATTGCCCAAGATCGCTCATGTAGGCTGGATGACGTGCTACGCTTTGGGGCCAGGTGATTTCTGGTAGCTGCAGAGGAATGGCATCGTGAAAAATCGCCGAAGTAAAAACTCCAGTTTTTTTAAGAGCCTCGTAATAACCCGGGCGATCATTCGAAGAAAACACTTCTGGAGTAAGGAAACAATCCTCGGCCAGAATATCGACAGCTCTCCGTTTGGACGTGTCGGTAAATACTTGTTTCCTGGGATGCCACATCACTGGCACAAGGGATACATTTGAATCAGCTTCCAATGCTTGCATCAGCCTGTTCGATACGCGTATCAACCCCGATAACTGACGAGCGGAAGCTGATTTGGTAATGTCGTAGAAAAGCCGCATAAGGTCACAGTTGATTACGAACGTTCACAGACAGCAAACTGGAAAGCATCAAAAAGCTTGCGGGCATTTTTTTGCGCATCGAAATGCTCTTCCACCCATTTCCGACCATTTTCTCTGAGTTTTCCCATCAGCGGGTCATCTGTAACCAGGTTTTCAATAGTCTCTACCCAATCAACAGTACTATCCGCTGAAAGAATCATTCCTGTTTGAGCATGCTCCACTGCCTCGGTAGTTGCGCCCACATCGGTAGTCAACACAGCCACCCCATGAGCCATGGCTTCACCTATCACATTCGGAAGACCGTCACGGTCACCCTTGGAACTTACCTGCCCAGTGAATAGAAATAGGTCTGCCCAAATCAACTGCTCCTGAACGTCCTCGAACGTTAACTTTCCCCAAAATTCCAATTCGTTGTGGAGTCCTGATTTGTCTCGATAATCACGTAACGGTCCATCCAATTCCCCACTCCCTACTATCCTCGCCTGAAAGGGAACTCCTTTCTTTTTAAGCGCTTTAAGAATATCGATTTGGTAAAAAAATCCCTTCTTCTCCACAAGTCGGCCTACAGAAATCAATCGGATGGGACGTCTATTCTTACGCATAGGCTTCAAATCGGGGTAGTCCGTTAATCCTCGTCTAACAACGCGGAGCTTCTCTTTATCCGCACCAAGTCGAAGCAACTGGCGTTGGGTGCTCACGGAAGAAGAGTGAACCATTTTTGCCTCATCCAACTTTTCTTTGAGATGCCAGTCTCCACCGTCTTCAAAAACATCAAAAGCATGTGCTCCCATAGAAAATGGTACACCTGTAAGGCCACTTAGCAGTTGTGCGGCAGACACGGGTGAAGTCGCCCAAATACCGTGAATAAGATCCGGTGGATCTCGCTTTACATTTATCCAATGTGACAAAGCAAAGCCATAGCCTAAAAGCGTCTCAAAGAAATTAACCGGCGAGGGTGGTTTTCCTGAGAAAAACTTTTTCAGTCTAGATACCAGTATGCCAGGTCTCCTCAGAATCGCCCACGGCAAAGTCCAAATGAGCTTCAGTAATTTCCACTTAGGAAACGTCCGGATCAAGACTCCTTTATACAAGTTTTCTCCTCCCCACATCGATACGATCTCCAGATCGATAGGCTCTTTCCGCAGACCATCCACCTCTCGTTGAATGAATTGTTCACTCAGCTTCGGGAAGGTCGTGCAAATATAGAGTATCTTCAGCGGTTTCATTCCTCCGCGGCAGCATCTTTGGCTAACCCGATTAGTTCATTGATTAACTTCGTTGGATCTTCCACCACTCCAATTTGACGACAACGCTCTTGCATAAGTGCGTACTCACGTTTGTGACCTTGCCATAGACCCAATTGGTAATTCAGGTCATCAAGATTCGCAATGCGAACAGCGGCACCGGCACGGTAGAAATATTTAAAGGTCAATCGCTCCTGAGGCATGATTCCCCCAATGGTATTATAAATAATCGGGACACCAAAGAAGAGCGCCTCAGCACAAGTAGTGGCCCCACGACTGACAATAGCGTCACTCACCTGAATCAGCTGTGGCATTCGCATTGAATAACCTTCCACATACAATTGGAAATCCGAATATTGCCGATGCCAATCGTGAATACGTGACACCAATCCAGGATTTCTTCCACACACCAAAATAGCCTGAACCCGACTCGAGTAGCGTTTAAGGACCCGCAACATTTCCAAATGATTATTTGAGCCCATTCCTCCAGCGGTTAGAAAAACGGTAAATTTCCTGGGCGACAATCCAAGGTCGTTTACAAGAAAATCACGCCGCTCTTTGCCATTCATGATACCTTCATAAACCGATGGATGCATCAGGTTGCCTCGCACAAAACAACGTTTGGGTGACATACCAAGCTGAATAGCATAATCCTGAGCTGTTTTGGTCCGGGAAAAATAAAGATCTGCGGACGGTTCCACCCAATTCTTACTATAGCCAAACCCACCAGAAAACTCCCCACAGTAGGTAGCACAGCGCACTTTGTCTCCTAATACGCGACGTGCTGCCTGGAAATACCCGCGATTAAGGAAATCGTGCACGCTAAATACCAGATGAGGTCGGAAGTCTTTAAGTAGCTGCACAAAAAACGCTCTTCCAAATTGTATCTTGTTACGCTGCAGATATCCGAAAATCTCCACAATCCACCAGTAAGGATTGTGTAACATAGGAGCGTACTTCTGGATGAAATTATAAACCCCTACCCCGAAGTGAGTTATCGGAGAAGCTTCCTCCAAAGGTCGTTCGATTCGAATCTCCACATTTCCATCGTAGAGTTTGTTGCACCAGGCTTCAAATGCGCTGGCGCGGGCATCATGCCCGCCACCGGTGCGGGAAGTAAGGACAAGAATTCTGAGAGGACGTTGACTCACGGTAATTTGTAGTATCTGCGGAGGACTTTTCTTTTGAGGGCATTAGGCAAAAGTCGGCTAAGCATAGAAGCAATCCTTGTTTGAACAAAGGTTCCCGAATAGCTGGTGCAATGCGTAAATTTTCGAAGAGCGGACAGCAGATCTTCTCCAGCGATCGAAGCACTCGGCGCCTTACACATAGCGTCCTCCATTTTTTTCCACATATGTTCAACGAGTTCATTTTTCTCCTCCGTTCTCCTAATGTTTTGGTTGAAAGCGGTACGGTAATCGCCAGGTCTAAAATCAATTATCCACGGAGGATTCTCAGGTGACTCCAACATCAAAGATTGGGAAAATGCGGAGAGTCCGGCTTTGGCTGAGTTATAAATGGACATATAAGGAATCCACATCTCGCCAGCAACCGAAGACACATTAACCAAACAACCCTTTTCACGCTTTCGCATGGCCGTAACCGCTGCTGAAGCAAGCTGGATCGGGCCATGCAATAACACCTGTAGCTGCTCCTCAATGTGCTCAACCTGAATTTCGCTCGTAGTACCAAACGCCGCAAAACCAGCATTATTTATAACCAAGTCAAAGCCACCGATTTTTTCATCCCATTCATTAAACCAGGCTTGAAGATTTTTTTCCTCTATCAAATCAAGGTCAACCGGCGTAAAAGATGGATGCTGGATCAGGCCACTTGAATTCCGCGACGTTCCCAAAACAGCAATACCCTGATTCATTAAGGCCTCCGAAAATGCATGCCCCAATCCCGAACTCGCACCAGTGATCAATGCTCGAGTGTAGTGTTCCCCTAACTCTGGCATGAACGGAAAATAAGCGAAATGTTCGCACCGCCAAAGCCACTGCTATTGCTCATAATATATTCAGGTCTTTCCTCGATGGATTTACGGATAATATTGAGGCCTTCCGCCTCTTGCATCAGTTCATCAATATTGGCAGATCCCGGAACAAACCCATGTTTATAAGCCACCATGCAAATACTAGATTCGAGTAAGCTGGAAAGGGACAATCCGTGTCCCGTCAGCGCCTTGGTACTACTTATCATCGGACTCGTATTCGGGCCAAAGACCTCCTTCATTGCAATCACTTCAGACAAGTCACCAATTGGAGTAGAAGGTGCATGAGCATTGAGGTAACCAATGTTATCCAAAGCTAATTCGGCATCTTTAAGCGCCAATTTCATGGCATTTTGTAATCCCCGTCCATCAGGATGAGAGATAGCCACATTGTATCCGTCAGATGCCTGTCCCCAACCAATGATCTCGCCGTAGACAGTTGCTCCGCGCCGAGCGACTTCATCTTCCGATTCAAGTACCATGGTCACTCCTCCTCCTGAAGAAACGAAGCCTTGTCTATTTTTATCAAAAGGCCGGGCAGCCGAATCCGGATCAGTCGAGAGGCTAAGCGCACGCATGACTGCAAAGGGCACAATACTATCGAAATTACAATCTTCGGCACCAACAACGAACATCCGCTTTTGTTTTCCGCGGCGAATTTCCTCGAATGCGAATCCCAACGCATGCCCTGAAGAAGCACAAGCAGATGCAAATCCGGTGGATACTCCCTGAATCTGAAAGTTAGATACTAAATTAAAACTTACGGTTCCTGCGACAGATGAAACAATATTCAAGGGATTACAGCGCATGATTCCCCGATTGTACATCTTCTCCAAACTCTTATGCAAAAAGCGGGAAGACCCTGCGGAAGCGGTATAGATTCCGGTATCAATATTTGAGACATCCGATGGTTCTAAATTGGCACTCTCGATCGCCTGCTTCATCGAACAATAAGCGTACAAAACATGAGGCGAAAAACTACGCAGTGTTTCTCTACGAAGTTTATACTTCGCCGGATAAACCCAATCTTCCGGGTCGTAGGATTCAACGTCGAAATCCTTGACCGGTGCAGCGAGCTTAACCGGAGACTCGGGCACTTGAAGTGGTTCGAAAAGCTCAATGCCGTGTTTTAAATTCCTAAGATTATCAACGACAGTGTCTTCATCGTTTCCGATACTAGAAATAAAACCCAAACCTGTGACAAATACGCGTGACATAAAGCAGACAAAGCAGTCGGCAATGGTCACCGCTCACCATTCAGACAGGCAAGCACATATTTACTGCTTACACCGAGTTATCGGAGTCTGAAGTCCAATCGAAGGTGAGGCTAATATCTTCAGCCCAGGCCGCAGTCTCTCCATTAACGGTGATCTTGCCCTCAAATTTGGCGATTGGGTGCCGGAAACCTCTCGGTTTGATCGAAAGGGTCAAGGTTTCTCCAGGAACACACATCCGTTGGCAACGCACAGCTTCGCATCCGGTGAAGAAAATTTTCTTTGGATCAACGGATTGTCCGGAATCACTGGCATGGGTGGTGACAAGGTAGAAAACGGCCAACTGCCCCAGAGCTTCCAGCATGATGCTTGCAGGGAAAACAGGGTTCTCGGGAAAATGTCCTTTTAGAAAATCTTCGAGTCCAGAAATGGTATAGCTCCCGATGGCTTCGTCTTTCCCTAAAGACACTTCGTTCAAGAAAAGAAAGGGAACGTGGTGGGGAATTGCGGCTAGAATCGCTTCAACGCTAAAATGCTTGTTTTTTTCAGGAACGGGGATGTTTCGAATCTTGGCATCCAGGAATATGCGGACGTCATCAAGTGTTCGAAGATCGCGCAATTCTTCATTATCGATGGATAGATCGAGCGATTCTTCAACTAATACGATAATCTCCATCATCGTAAGAGAATCAATCCCCAGATCGTCGATCAGTTTTAAGGACCCGTCACCTTCTCTAAGCTTGGGCCTAATCTCCGGTTCCAGAAAACGCTCAATAATTCCCAGGATTATTACAGGCAGCAAGATTAGCTGCCCGGTCTCCCGAAACTGAAATGCTGCTTCCCGAGTTTCCTCGGTACACCGTTTCAAACTATCTGCTAGCTCTTCCCGCTCATCCTCTGATAACGGTGCTACCGCAACAGTTTCAATTTCAATCCCAGAATTCATTTGTAATAAGCCAACTATTTTCGCTTCATGCCTATTGTAAATGCTTATTTTGCAAAATAGAGGCGCGCATTCTCCCCAAGGATTGAAACGCAAATCACAGCCACTTTTTATACTGACTCATGAATTCCACCCTCAAAAAGGGGGGATAGCGACATTCACTGAGGAAATGGCTTTATCCTGCAGCCAGCAAGGCTTCGATGTTGAAGTTTGGGCCCCCGAAAATGGAGGTGAGGTGGCTGAAAAGCCATGGCCGTTTAAAGTTCGCCGTTTAGACATGAAAGGAACCCAGGATCTCTCCTGCTTGATGACAACCAGCCGGGAGATCATTGAAAAACGACGAGATTTAAGAAATGCGATCGTTTACCTGCCTGAACCAGGACCCATTTCAGCGATGCTCTACTTGCAGTTTTTCAAGGCGTTTAAGCCAGGAAGACTTTACCTGACATTCCACGGCTCTGAAATCCTCAATTATCACGGGAAAATTCATCACCGGATGTTGCTGAAAAAACTGATACGTAAAGCCGATCGGGTAAGTGCGGTTTCGACCTATACTCACCGATTACTTGTTTCTCATTTTCCCGAAGCCAGTCACAAAACCGTATTAACTCCCTGTGCATTGCGATCGGACTTTGTGGGAACCAAGCACCGCAAAGCGCCCGATAAGGACAAGGTGATCATCCTTACCGTTGGGCGATTACACCCTCGAAAGGGGCAAACATTCATTTTGAAGACCCTGAATCTTCTACCGGATCACATAAAAGCCAAAATTGAATTTTGGATGGTGGGGAATGGAAAACACATCGACTACCAGAATGAGATTCAAAGCCTGATGGATAAATCCGAAATCACCGTTAAAATGTTAGGGCAGCTGGATGACACCCGTTTGCGGGAAGTCTATGAACAAGCAGATATTTTTGCAATGACCAGTATTCATTACAAAAAAAGCATCGAAGGATTCGGTTTAGTATATTTAGAAGCTTCAGCACATGGATTGCCTGTGGTGGCAAGCCACATTGGGGGTGTTTCTGACGCAGTTGCCCATAATAAAACAGGTCTACTCGTGGCTCCTGGCAATAAGCCAGCACTCGCAAACGCTTTTATCAAACTGATTGAAGATCCGGAACTTCGAACAACCATGGGTGAAGCCGGACGAAGGTGGGTCGGTAAATATAGGTGGGATAAATCGGTTGAAATGCTTTTTAGCCGCGAAGAAATTGTTTTCGAGACTTAGCAGTCAAAGGACCCATGATTCGATCTGAAACGAACATCCGTGTACGTTATGTGGAAACCGATGCCATGGGATTTGCCCACCATGGCAATTACTTCAGCTGGTTCGAACTCGCACGAATTGAAATGCTTGATGGACTCGCTATGCCTTACAAACAGCTTGAACAGGACGGCTATTTCCTTCCCGTTCTCGATGTTTCAGCAAGATACAAGCAACCTGCGTTTTTCGACGATTGCCTTACTATTGTCTGTATGGTCAAAGAAATGCCAAACGTGCGGATCCGAATTGAATACGAGGTTTACAGGGAAGGGACTTTGCTAGCAACTGGCACTAGTGGACATGCTTTTATCAATAAAGATGGCACACCGGTCCGACCACCCAAGTATTATCTCTCGGGGTTTAAAAAAGCGATGACAGCCTAAGAGGAAGCTAGCCTGCGCGAGTAAATACGGGCAATGTGATCAACAATCTCATTCATCGTCCGACCGTCTGTGAGAACGCCAATGCCAGCTTCCCGGTAAACGGGAAGTCGTTTTTCTAACAAAGTTTGAATTTCACCCATTGGATCCTCGACAGCTAAAAGCGGTCGATTGGCGTTGGTCCGAGTTCGCTCATAGATCGTTTCAGCGGAAGCAAATAGACTTATTACCATACCTTTTTCTTTAAGCAGCTCTTTCAAGCCTTCCTGAAAAATGAGTCCCCCGCCGCAAGAAACGACACAGCCTTCAGATGGGTGACCTGTTTCTGCAAACGTCTTTTCCATACTTCTGAACACCGGCTCGCCTTGATTCTTGAAAATATCTGGAATGGTCATCCCGGCATTCCTTTCGATCTCATCATCACTATCGAGAAACTTGTAGCGCAACCGTTCAGCAAGCTGCCGACCAATGGTCGACTTTCCGGTTCCCATAAAACCGACGAGGTAGATGTTTGGTTTGGAGCTAGAAGACATGAGAGTTATTTGTAGGCGATTGAATTATATTTCAAGAATCCTTTACCCCATTATCAACTACACAACCGGATTGAAATCCACTTTTATTAGGCCGCTCCTATCACTGATTAATAAAAATCGGCCAGTCTCGAATTAAGTTCGCTCGGACTCGTAGAGGATCGGCTTCCGGACTGCATCCATTGGGGATGGAATGGCATTACCTTTGGCTGACCCGATTATGGGGATGTCAGCAGTATTTCCAGACGATTGTAAATTTCGTCTACGTCCCAACGACTCCCAGGCTTGCGATAAAATATCTTTCCTTCACGGTCGGCAATCAAGGTTACCATGGAGTGGTTAATAATTGTTTTCTGGCTCGGACTGGCGACTACTCCGATTTCTTTCCTGAGATAGGTAAGAGCTGCATCCGATCCGGAAAGAAGCCAAAAAGTATCATGATCGACCCCTCTACTGTTAAGATACGCATAATTAACGCCAGGGGTGTCATATTCAGGATCTAAACTGAGGGAAATAATCCGCACGGAATCGCTGTGACCGTCTTTGATCAAACGCGCCTGGATTTCCGCGAGTCGATCGGTCGCCGCATGACTCATCGACTGAACTGTGCTCCTGGTGAAAATAAAGTTCAACAACACCAGTTTGCCCTCCAAATCAGCCGGAGTTATCAGGTGACCAAGCTGATTATACATAGCAAAACGCGGCAATTCATCGCCTGTTTTGAGAAGACCCTTCTTGTTCTGACCAATTCGTGGCCGAGTAAGATCTCGATTAATAAGCATCATCGATCGTTCAACTTTTTTATCCGCAGGCCAAACAGAGGAAAAATTGAAAGTTTCGTCTGTCTTTGTAAGGATTCCACGGACCTCCCGTCCGATTTCTGCAATGGCAAGGTCTCCCGCCGAAACAACGACATTCAACATTCCAGGCTCTTCGGAAAAGCCTTTGAGGCCATGATGCTCCAGAATCATTTCCTGTTTTTCTTCGGATATCGCCACTATAGTACCCAACAATTCCCAACGGGTATCAGCGTGCAAAATGGAAGCAATGAGGGTAAAACTAAGGAAAATGAACAGTCTCATTATCAATTGGGACGCGCTGGAGGAATAAAAGTTCTAATGAAATGAATCGCCAGGGAATACCTTAAAACGCCTCAAGATTGAATTTGAAATCAAATCGAAGTCGAAACCCTAAATATCGATTGACGATCTTTTTCTAAAATTAAGGAGGCTAAAGGTTGATTTCCCTCATGAAATTCATCTTGGTGATGCTCTTCTTTTTTTAAAGGACCAAAGATAAAAAAATTAAACCGTGTCTCGCACCGCCGATTATAAGCCAAAACTCGCGCTTTTTAGCTTATTGGTAGTATTTTCAACTACCTTTTTGCTCTACGCTGGTGGCTTCACGACATCGATTGGCGCAGGCATGGTATTCCCCGACTGGCCACTCTCAAACGGATCTTTGAATCCAGAAGGCTGGTTAGAAGACAAAGCGATGTTAGCCGAACACAGCCACCGCCTTCTCGGAACAACCATTGGGATACTAACAATTAGCTTGACGGTATGGATCTGGATTCGCGATAGCCGGCGATGGATGAGGATGCTGGCTGTTGGCTCCTTAGTGGCAGTAGTCTTGCAAGGTCTTTTGGGTGGATTTCGTGTACTACTTAATAATATTCAGTTTGCGATGATTCATGGCTGTGTAGCCCATCTGTTTCTATGTTTGCTGGTTTCGATTGCAGCCGGACAATCGACATGGTGGTTCCGCAATCTATCCAGGCGCGATCCCGGTTACGAAATCTCAAACCAGATTAAACGGCTGGGGCTTTTCGTCTGCGGTCTGATTTTCGTCCAGTTGATCGTAGGAGCCATAATGCGACATTCGGGTGCTGGGTTGGCCATACCAACCTTTCCCTTGACCCCCGAAGGAGGATTAATTCCAGAGTCGTGGAATTTTCGAGTGGGAATCCATTTCGCACACCGGTGCATGGCGGTAATCATTTTCCTTAGCTATATATTTTGGGCTTCCCAAATGGTGACGAGCAAAGCGCTTGACGTCCGAATTAAAAACCTGGGCTGGATCGGTATTTTCCTGCTATTTACCCAAGTAACACTGGGAGCGATGGTTATCTGGACTTATCGGAGCTCAGTACCAACCACCGTTCATGTGCTAGTCGGAGCATTCTTATTCGCCATTTCGTGGGTGATTACTTTTTTTCAGTTTAAACCAAGCCTGAAAGAACCAGTTGCACCGATGACTGTCAGTCCGGAGTCGATTGACTTTGCAAAGGTAACTCCTGGACCATCCCAATCATGAGCCTGGGCGAACCTAAATTGGCAAGTATCGAATCATCCTCGACAGTGGCAACAGAAGCTGTGGCTAAAAAAACCCGATTGGCGGACTATATCGAACTTACGAAGCCCCGACTTAGCTTGATGTCCATTATCACGGCACTGTTAGGCTATTTCGCTGCGGGCCCAGAAAAAAATCTTCCCGTATTTTTTGCGCTAACTATCGGAACTTCCCTGGCTGCGGCAGGTGCAGCTATTTTGAACCAATGGTATGAGCGCAAACCAGATAGTTTGATGGAACGCACATCGCAACGTCCATTGCCAAGAGGAGTAATCCTTCCCGCTACTGCTTTCATCTTGGGAACCATTTTGTCGATCGCGGGAATAGCCATATTGTTCGTCTGGACGCACGTGATAACGGCTTGGTTGGGCCTCGCAACTGTGTTAATTTACATTGTAATTTATACTCCACTCAAACGCGTGACTCCACTTTCCACTGAAATTGGTGCATTGCCTGGAGCAATCCCCCCATTGATGGGTTGGGTGGCGGCGGAAGGCAATGTGACGACCTTGGGTTGGGTTTTATTTGGTATATTGCTGACCTGGCAAATGCCGCACTTCATGGCCATTTCCTGGATGTATCGGGAAGATTATCAACGTGGCGGTTTCCGCATGCTGGTGCTTGCCAACAATGGGGCGGTAAAAATCAGTTACAGTGCCCTTATTTATACAATTCTGCTCATAGCGATTACGATGGTTCCTGTAGCACTGTCGATTACTGGCCCCATTTATGCGATCGGAGCTACGGCTCTAAGTGCGTTTATTGGTTTTCGGGCCTGGCAGTTCTTTAAAGCGAACGACAAGGATCAACCGGCTAGAAATCTCTTTTTCTCGTCGATAATTCACCTACCCCTGCTTTTTGCGGTCCTTGTTGTAGATCGTTGGGTATTCTGAAAATCTCAGGAATCAAACTTTACCTGCAGTTCCGGACTACCTAAGTTCGCCTCATAAACAGAATCTAATGAATAATCACCTATGACTCAAGATATTGTATTGGTATTCGCAATTCTGCTACTTGCTTTAGCTAGCTTTGTTTGGGAAAAAGTGCCGGTCGAAGTTACTGCAATAGCGGTATTTGGCCTTATTTTGGCGCTAGGTCTTTTACCCGTTCAAACTGCATTGACCGTTTTATCCAACCCCGCACCCGTCACCGTCGGGGCGATGTTTATGGTTAGTGCAGGATTAGAAGGATGTGGAGCCATTGAAATATTAACAGGCTACTTTAAGAAAATCGCCAAGGCTGGATATATTCCATTCCTGTTTGTGATGATATTATCGGTCGCATTCATTTCGGCCTTTATCAATAATACACCCGTGGTTGTAATTTTCATGCCCGTGCTCCTTAGCTTGGCGCGGCAAATGAATGTTCCCGCATCCAAGTTACTCATACCCCTATCCTACGCATCAATTTTTGGCGGGGTTTGCACGCTCATGGGAACGAGCACAAATATTCTGATTAGTGGTATTGCAGAGTCTTACGATATAGCTCCGTTTTCGATGTTTGAACTGGCAAAAGCTGGTCTTCCATTACTCGTACTTGGCACAATATATCTGCTTCTGTTTTCAAGAAAACGATTACCCGTCCGTGAAACTCTGACACAAATATTATCTCCCGAAGAAAGGCGCGAATTTATTACTGAAGCGATCATTCATCACGATTCACCTATTGCTGGAATGAGCTTGATCGAGACACGGATCTTGAAAACACCTGGAGTCCGAATTTTGGAAATTTTTCGTGGGAGCATTTCTATACCGGACAAACTCAACGAGGTGGTTCTTCATGCAGGCGATCGCTTGGTCCTCGCCTGCAAACCACATGGATTAGCTCAAGCGAGAATCGTGGAAGGGCTGGATTTCCTTGGAGAAATAGGAGAAGGACTTGAACAAATCGCTGCGTCTGAAGGATCCATTGTCGAAGGTTTCATTGGTCCTAACTCGTCGATAGTAGGCAAAACCGTTGGAGAAATCGATTTCCGACAACGCTTCCGAATGATCATACTTGCCTTACATCGACGCGGAAAAAACGTGAGGGAAAAACTAGAATCGCTGCCGCTCGAGTTCGGAGATACCTTACTAATGATGGGGACAGACCAAGCGATTGGTTCACTACGAAATTCGAACGACATCATTCTCCTCGACAAACCGCATGTTCCTTCGCGCAGTCGAATAAAAAAAATCCCGATTGTGTTAGCAACTATTGTGGGGATCGTGGGATTTACGACCTTTACTAATTTCCCGATCGTAGCATCTGCAATTATTGGTGTTGGTGTGCTAATGGTTACCAAATGCATCAGCTCAAAAGAAGCATTCGGTTCCGTAAGCTGGAATATAATTTTTCTGATTTACGGCATGTTGGCCTTGGGCCTGGCCATGCAGGAAACCGGAGCATCAAAACTACTAGCTGATAATGCAATTGCTGGAGTTAGCACCTTTGTCCCAACCGAGTGGCAACCCTATGTGATGCTGGCGGTACTTTATTTAATGTGTTCTGTCCTGACTGAGATATTGTCGAACAATGCGACCGCTGCACTACTCGCTCCCGTCGGAATTGCAATTGCTGCTACTATGGGTGTTGACCCCCGGGCATTCCTGGTGGTTACAGCGATTGCATCTTCGGCTAGCTTCGCAACGCCCATCGGTTACCAAACAAATACATTCGTTTATGGAGTGGGTGGGTATAGATTCAGCGATTTTATAAAATTTGGATTACCGCTTAACTTTATGTATTTCTGTGGGAGCATTTTCCTTATTCCTAAAATCTGGCCGTTCTAAGAAAAAGCAGCATTTCGATCCGGCCTATTGAAATAGAATCCAGGTATTAAAGTTATCAGTTCAAACCCGTTTGTTGTCAGCGAAATATCAAATTTCAATCCGCAAGCCATCATAGGCCAAATTAACCTTTTCTGGAAGCTCGGCATCCATTTGGTCGTGATTAACATGATGGGTCATATGAATAAAGTACGTCTGAGGTGCATCGATAGACTCAGCTACCTCAAGAGCTTCTTCGATGTTCATATGAGTAGGATGCAAATCTTGCCTCAGACCATCCAATACCACCACATCCGAGCCACGGGCTAATTCTCTTTGCTGATCGCCGACAGATTTACAATCCGTGAAATAAGTAAAACGCTTTCCAGTTTCGTTCTCTGTAAAAACCAACCCCATTACATCGAATCGACCATGAGGTAAGACGGTTGTAGCGAGGGTTCCCCAAGGGAATTCGATAATTTGGTGCGGATTTACTACATGAGGAATAAAAGCAGGGTACCCGCGAAACTCTGGACGATCGCGCACTGCGTAAGGGTAAATTTCTTTGACTCTATCCAACACTCCCGAAAACGCATGAACAGGGACTCCCTTACCGTCACGAAAGTCAACAAACCGACGAAGATCATCCATTCCGGCTATATGGTCGGCGTGCTCGTGAGTCAGAACAACCCAATCGATTTGAGTTATTTTATTTGCCAAACATTGAAGGCGAAATTCAGGAGCCACATCCACTTGTATCGAATATCCGCCTACACGTACATGAATTGAGGTACGAGTCCTGTGATTCTTGAGATTACTGCTAAGACAAACCTCACAATTACAGCCAATCATGGGCACACCGTGGGAAGTCCCCGTTCCCATAAAAATGATCTCCATACAGGTGCGAAGCCAATGAATTATCCGGATCTGCACAAGCTAGAACTTCGGACATGGCAAGATTTACGGTCAAGAAAGTGATAAAAATCCAGTCCACTAAATTTATACTATATTTGGAACGCAGGTTAACTTATGTTGTTTTATGTGAATCTCGTTTGTCCAAATTGCCGGACACGTTTGTCCGCTCAAGATTTTGCTTTTATTCAATCATCTCTTGAAACGTCAAAGGGAGAAGGAGAAGCACTCAGGTCGCTGTTTCTCGATCCTGAAGTGCTGGATTCAATTCTTGACCAGGAAATCCTTTTTAAAGCAGTTCAGGATAAATCTCTAACTCTGGAAATTTCCCCTCACTTATACTTTTATTTATTGGTGAGGCAGACCCTGCTTAATGCTGGAGTCGATGACAAAGGACTGTCGGATTATGTGGCCAGTCTTTTGGTAGATTTTACTCGAGAAGACAGACACAACAAATCGTTTCCAGAACTTAAAGCTCCCATGCGTTACCTGGTGGATATTGTTACAGAAATCGAGAAGGCGGACTATTACCATCGTTTCTTTTTATACGCTCATTTGGGAAACCAAACGCTGTTCCTTTCAGGATTGTTTCCAAATCATATCCGCAAGCGAGAACAACGAAGGGCTGCTCCAGGGATTCGTTACTACGAGGAAATGGGACGAAGTCATTTCAAAGCCGCACGAAATCACCCTTTGGCAAAAGAATTCGGCCTGCAGGATGTTTACGATGATTTGTACGAATCATTTCACGAAACCCGGAAGGCGCTGAACAATCTATCCGAACGTTTACTATAAAAAAGGATCCGGTATTGGAAACCGGATCCTTAGAAATGTTATTTGCGAGGCTTTTCGATGCCTGTAGGTGGTGAACCATCCGGTCGCGGACCACGAGGTCGATGATCACCGTTGGACCAGGGTCCTTCGCCATTTCTCTCAGGGTGATTTTTACGCTTTCCCTCAATCCATGCTTCAAACTTTACCACCTGCTCCGGGGTCATTTGGGCTCGAATTGCTTCACGCTGCTCGCGCCTTATCTGTTCGAAGGCTGGGCGAGTTGAATCAAAGAACGTATCATATTTCTTCTGAGTTTCCTGAAGAATCGCACGTACAACCACTTGTTGATCCTCTGTTAAATTGTATTTCTCAGTAAGGCGTTCCGCAATATGCTGAACTTCGGCTTCCCCCGTACGTAAGGGCTCATCGCGGGGAATACGAACTACCTGCTTATGGGTAATTCGAATACCTGCCATCCCCACCATCACGCCTATGGCAAAGACGGTGGTAAGAATCAAACCTGCCTTAAGAGTTGAATTCATAGCCAATCAGACCATTCACCCTCCCCGGAATATAGAGAGACTAACGGATCCTCGGATTCGGTTTCTACTTCGGAGGTCGATATTGAGAACTCAACGGCCACCATACAGACAAAAGCTGCAGCAAGACCTAATTTGACGATTCCGGGATTAAAAAGGCTTACCAAAGCATTTATCCAATCAGTGCTCTGATTCTCAAATACTCGTCCCTTTCTCAGCATTCTCTCAAGTTGAGCTCGCACTCCATAACGCACGTCTACAGGAGAAGGTGCTTCCTTTCTGCTGGCTGCGACCATGTCGGTCCAGTTTCGGTTAGAGTTATTATTCGGAGATGTCATAACGATTTAATAATTTACGTAATTTATTCTTTGCTCGAAAGCTTTTTACTTTGGTTTTTGAAAGAGTCCACCCGGTGGCTTCGGCAACTTCCGCCAAAGGCCTTTCTTCAAGGTAGTGCATGGTTAATAAAAGTCGGTCATCCGCCGGAAGTTCGGAGAGAAGTTGCTGAACTTGCTCTGTAACCTGGTATTCTTCTTGAATATTGCTCCGGTCCTCAATTCGTCCTAACATCAACTCGTTAGATTCTTCACCAAGCGATGAAAGAGCTGTGGGAGTTCGTTTGGAACGTCGGAAGTAATCGTGGCCTGTATTATAAGCGATTCGACGGAGCCAGTTTTCAAAAGGTGCGGTTGGTTTCCAGAGATGGAGCTTACGGTAGGCTTTGATGAAAGAATCTTGCACCAAATCTTCGAGATCGGACTGATGTGGACAAAACCGAAATAGACATCGGGAGATCATTCCCTGGTGCCTGATAACGAGTTCATCGAAGGCAGCTAATTCTCCATCGCGAGCGCGCATTACCAGTTGTTGATCTGTTACAGTATCCGATTCCATTTTTGATTCAGAAACTGTTAGAGCAATTGAACTGGGATAACAATGAAACACTTTTAGCTTTTTTGGAGCGCTGCATAAATTTTTAGAAAGATTCAAACAAAGCTCCAATTATTTTAAAGAACGGGTTAGAGTTTATGTATCACGATTGGCAATTTGGCGCAACCGGTTCTGAAATTGGTTAAATTTTACTTCTTGTTCATGTGTCAACACGGCCATGACCGATTGTCGCACTTCGGAAACCGAAATTTTGAATTTTCCCACTTCGGCCGGGACATCTGGAGAAAAACCAAGAAGGCTTTTCGAAGACGAGACTGAAACCTGCCATATCAACACAAAAACAACAACCGAAGCGGTCAAAGCCGATATTCTGAAGTTCATGCTGATAATGTGTTTGAATATTAAAGGATTAAATTTTAAGCCCACTAAATTTGGCTTTGCTCGAATAACGAGGTAACCATGAAAAGGGTTACACCTTTGAAATTATTTCTTAATCGTATTGAAAAAGTAGCTTTTGAGCCTATAATAACGAAATTCATCCACGATAAAATGCTTGATTAATTTGCAAATCGGCGTGTCTTGGGCTGCAAAAATTGGCCCGGATTTTGCTTAGACGCAATAAGGACAATTTTTCCATACAGAACCCCAACAGGTTCCATCTTTTTATTCAATTTTATCTCACGAATTCAGGAAGTAATCAAAACATAGCAATGCCAGCTAAGAAGGTAACAGAAAAGCCTGCAGCCAAGAAAACCGCGGTAACAAAACCCGTGGCAACTAAAGTTGTAGCTAAAAAAACAGAAACTAAGAAACCCGCGGCCAAAAAAGCAGCTCCTGTAAAGGCGCCCGCTAAAACGGCAGCTAAAAAAACAGCTGTAAAAAAGTCTAATACAACCATAGTCGTAAAATACGACGTTGGTCTGGGAAACGTTATCGCACTAAGAGGTGATGCTCCGGGACTCAGCTGGGAAACTGGAACGGTCATGGAAAACATCGATGCAGAAACTTGGCAATGGACTTCGTCCAAGGCCATTAAGGCGTTCGAGGTTAAATTCCTGATCAATGATAACAGATGGTCAAACGATGAAAATTTCGTTGTAAAACCTGGCACAACAGCCGGGTTTTCTCCGAATTTCTAACAAAGACTATTGAGAATAAGAAACTGAACTATATAGCCCCGGAGTGATCCGGGGCTTTTTTTATTGAATCATTGACCAGTCCAACAGTCGCCAACCAAGATAAATCCTGAAAATCATGCCAGAGTCTTGCCCATACTTGCCTGAATCCAATCCGTCTATGAATTGGCGTTCCATGAGGTCGGCAGAGGGCATTCAGTTTTACATGACCGCACTGACCTATGCGCAGCTACTTTGGGAGCAAAACCTACCTGCTCGTGCTCTTTTGGCCATAGACAGGGCCCTGCTTACAAATCTGTCCGGCGAGGAAGCGGAATTGTTAATCTGGCCACTACCCTACCGTGCCATGTCCTGGATGGTGGCCAATTATGACGAAGCTGCATTTGTTGGAAATCCTCGAGTACACTTTCAACACCTCGCCACACGGGTAAAAGGAGATAGAAAAGACCAGAGAAAGTGGCGTGCCTGGGCCAGTTGGTATATTGCACGGCAAGCTCGACCAGACCTTCCCCGAGATGCCAAACAAGGAATAAACGAACCAAGCTTCGATAATATCAGAATAGGATTGGTAACTCACGGAATCTCAGGTGAAGTAGAAATATGGAGAGGCGTCGTCCAAGAACGAGATCTCCTCTAATCCCTATTTTTTAAAGCTCTCGATACTCGCCTTTATATTTGCGGACAAGCGATAGTAGCTCGGATTTATGAGCCGCCTTTACTTGAAACCCAACAAAGTGGATTCGTGCTTCCTTTTGGGATGATTGCTGCAGTCGATGAATGTCTCTTGACAGCTCATCCCATGGCACGTTTTGGCTGCCTCCATTATCCAGACTGCGCTGGAAATCTCCATCGGAAATTATAAACAGGACATCCGGGTGCCATGCGAAAGCGGCTTCTACTACGGACTGAACTCCGTTAACAGGGCTCCTAATCCAATTTCTGGGTGATACACCGTCGGTACGGAATTCCTTTTCAAGCCAAGCAACTCCAGCTTCTTTATTTCCCTTCGTTCCGGTAACCAAATAATCTTCAAAAAAATCGTAGCTTCTACTGAATTGGATTATCCCGAAGAGGGTGTTTGCGTTTAGACTTTCGATTAATCTACTAGCTTCTTGTTGCAATTGTCGCATCGAAACACCGCTCTTCTTAGCCTTTGTGACCACGGATTGGGAAATATCAAATGCTATAACGATTCGCGTCGCCTGGTCCTTGATGCCAAAAAAACTGACTTTGGATGACTCCGAAACCAAGCCTTGAAGGGATCCCATCAAACCTGAATCACCAAGCAGAGCAGCTGCATCGTTGAGAGAATTAACCGGATTGTTGAAGGGATTAAACTCTTGAGATGGTAAAGTCGGAATGGACGGAAGATCCGCATTCAATAACGATTCGGTCGTCAATCGATCTAAAAGGGCTGGCTTACTTGCGACCTGCTGAAATTCGGAAAGAGCGATTGAGTGCTCCAGTTCGCGCTGAGGAAGATAAATAGTCTTCTTAGCAACAAACTCCGGATCGCTTTTGATTTTGGGAATAACCACGACGATGGATACCGCAACAAGCAAAAGACTGATCTGAATAATCAAGGCCCAAATCAAGGGTCCGATCTTAAACTTTGGACGCACTTGTTTTGTGTACCTATCCATTGGTTTTGTCGTAGGAGAACCCATGAAGTTATAGCCTGATCTATCCAAACTAAAACTCAACGTAAGAGTAATAAATTAACTGTCTCCAAAAAAATCCAATTTCCGGGATAATCCCCCTTGACTAGAAAATATTTCCTGATCATACGTTTCAATCTTTCATTTCCAAGGGGTAGTAGCTCAGTTGGTTAGAGCGCCGGCCTGTCACGCCGGAGGCCGCGAGTTCGAGTCTCGTCTATCCCGCCACTTTCAAATAACCGCTTCCAGTAGCGGTTTTTTTGTAAACTGATCAGTAAAGTTCGAGTAGTATCCTCTATTTATTACGTTGAAAACAGGATCAAGTTACCTAGTTTTGCTTTGTCCCGATCAAAACCCAGTGGCCAAATTTTAATGCAAGGAAAACAATGTCGCAATCATTGCTCATCGAGAATCCAAAGTTGGAATACGGTCGTAGTATTTAGATACCAAATAGATGCCTTCTAGAAAGATATGGTTCGGGTTGGTTATAGGTTTGATCGTAACCGGCTTGTTCATAAGTCGAGATAATCTCAAGACACTTCCTCAAAAGGAGGAGATCCCTGGGGTCATGACGCCGACCCCAGTTTTGGGAACCAGGATATCGGCTGACTATTTATTCGGTGATGAAAGCAGTCCGATTGAAATGAGCCCGTATCCTGCGAGGACAACTGCAAGTCTGAGAGTGGCCATTAGTAATGGAGAGGAATGGACAGAATCCTATCAAGTGTCCGATACGTGGACCGTTCAGTTAAACAAACCAACACTTAAGGATGAACTCATTTCCGAATTAGGGGCAAAAACAATCGAGGCAGTCCCAGGATTTTCCAATGTGTATGTCATTCATATGCCAGGTTCAGATCAATTGTTACGAGCAAACGAAATTGAAAGTATTCTTGAAAGCCACAGCAGTGTACAATGGTTCGAGCAGGAAATATTAGAAACGTTCGCTCTCCGTTATGACGAATCGCCTCCTCCGTTTTCAGACCCCATCCTCAACGACCAATGGCACCTGAAGAATGTAGGAGACCGCAGCAACATTGCCGGGGAAGATTCAAATATTTATCCGGCATGGAATTATGGCGTTTCCGGGGCAGGAGTTTTTATAGCCATTGTGGATACGGGAACCGAAGGAAGTCATCCAGACCTGGCTCCCAACTACCGTGGCGACCTCGATGCTGATTATCTGGCGAATCCCATTGGCTCATCAGCCGCGCCAAAGTCATCCGATGAAACTCACGGTACGTCCGTAGCTGGAGTTGCAGCCGCGGCCGCAAACGAAAGCTGTGGAGTCGGGGCGGCTTTCAATGCGGAGCTAATAGGCGTAAGGCTGATTGATGAAGATAGCGGCGTCTCATCGAGCAGACAAGCTTCCGCAGTTGCCCACAGATCTGATCTCGTCGATATTTATAACAATAGCTGGGGACCTGATACCGATAATGGAGCACGAATGGCCGGACCAGGTGACCTTTCTTTTTCAGCCATAAAGAACGCGGTTGAAAATGGTCGTGGAGGCCTCGGCGCCATCTACGTTTGGGCCGCAGGGAATGGTCGAGCCATAGGAAGTAATGTGAATTATGACGGTTGGGCTGCTCATCGCTATGCGATCGCAGTTGGTGCCGTAGGAGATCAAGGGAAACTTTCTACTTACAGTGAACCAGGTGCCGCTATGCTGGTGTGTGCCCAAAGCAGCGGAAATACTTCCGGCATTCGGACCACCGACCTCCGGGGGGCGATCGGAGCAGATCCAGGAGATTGTCGAATTGAGTTCGGAGGCACATCTTCGGCCTCACCCTTGGTCGCGGGAATCGTTGCGCTGATGCTTGAGGCAAATCCAAATCTCGGGTGGCGCGATGTGCAGCAAATATTGGCAAAAACAGCAGTGAAGGTAGCTACTAATGACGGAAATTGGGTTCGAAATGCTGCAGGCTATTGGGTAAACCACAACTTCGGTTTCGGTCGTGTAGATGCCGCGGCAGCGGTTAGAGTTGCCCAAGGCTGGATGCCGATTGGCGAGGAGGTAGTGGTTTCATCGAAAGTATTAACCTTGAATCAAACGATTCCAGATAACTCCAGTGCCGGGATTCAGGCGGTGCATGAAGTAAGTAACAATATAAGAATCCAGCATGTGAGCGTTAAGATAGACATAGATGCTGTGGCGAATAATACAGCAGATTGGGGAGATCTCCTTGTCAAACTCACCTCCCCGAGTGGAACGGAAAGCATTTTGGCTGAACCCCATATCGACGCACAGAAAACGTATTCTGATTGGACATACTGGTCAGTCCGCCATCTCGACGAAAACAGCCAGGGAACCTGGACCTTATCCATCGCAGATCGACGTTCAGGAGATAATCACCTCATAAAATCATGGGAACTGGAAATTTTCGGGACTGCAATTTCTGAAGACGATAACCACCTTCCAGTTGCTGAAACGGACAATTATATAGTTTCGGAGACAACGGCTTTCTTGGATGTGCTCGCCAATGACTCAGACCCAGATGGTGATCCACTGGAAGTAATATCTTTTTACCGTTCTCCTTATAGTGAAGTTACCCTGCTCCCGTCCGGTTTAATCAAATACACTCCTGGACAAGTTGTGGGAGGTAACGATCGTTTCGGATACACCATGCACGATGGCCGGGGTGGAATAAAAACAGCGGAAGTTGAAATTACGATTCCCAGACCATTCGCAAATGACGATAGCGTCGCGACGCAAAAAAACAGGCCGATCAACATTCCGGTATTAGCCAACGACATCGACTACAATAAAGGCATTTTGCGCATCAAATCGTTTTCCCAATCACTAAACGGAGTCGTATCCTCCCAGGAGCTACTCAACCTAACCTATACCCCGACTGAAGATTTTATCGGAGTGGACCGATTTACCTATGTTGTTACCGACGATGAAGATGGCGAAACGACTGGCGAAGTAACCGTTTACGTAACGGCGAATGATGATTTCGCTCTTCTTTTTGATGGAGATAATGATCAGCTCATAATTGAGGGATCCGCTAATGATGCCTTGAATACTCCGTTTAGTATTGAAGCGTGGATAAGGCCAACTGGTTGGGGTGAAGCAGAATTCGGATTTGCGCGGATTCTGGATAAAGATAAAATCGTGTTTTATCTCCATGGAACGGGCAATCCAACCTATAATGAAAACAGCCTGCTCATATTATTGGATCACAGCAATGGTGCTCAATCGATTCACAATACTACTACCAACTCCATTCACTTAAATCAATGGCAACACGTTGCGGCTACTTACGATAATATTTCCAAAGTTAATTTGTATATAAACGGGATTCGACAGACACTCACTTCTGTAAGAGATAATCCAGCAGGTCCAGTAGCCGTTGGGACTCAATTGATGATAGTTGGGGAGTCCGCCGCTAAATTACGAGCGTTTGAAGGGGCAATCGATGAATTCCGTATTTGGAATCGTGCACTAAGCGCCTCTGATATCTTCGCCAATAAGGATCAATCACTAACAGGAGAAGAACTGGGGCTGAGAACTTATTACCCGATGGATGAAGGTATCGGCTCACAATTAAATGATAAAGGCTCGCCTTCTAATAATGGTGCTATTTCCGGAGCAAAATGGATCAAAGGGATCATTGGTGATAACGCGGCCCCTATTCCCACGATAGATGAGGTGGAGAGTATTGTTAATCAAAAGATTGTAATTCAAGTCACCGCAAACGACTCCGATCAGGATGGAGATGAGATATCAATAAGGAAATTAATAAATGTGAGCAGCGGTTCCGCTTCAATTATGGGTGGATCTATTATTTACCAACCTGAGGAGGGTTTTACCGGAATTGTTCGAATAGATTACGAGATCGATGACGGTTACAACGGTACTAGTTTATCAAGCTTGATCCTGGTAATCGGTGAGGGCCTATATTACACAGCCTGGGAGGCTGAAAATTTTTCTGGAAACTTGGGAGCAGCGGACCAAGACACGGACTTTGATGATTTATCAAACTTCAACGAATATGCATTTGGAACAGATCCTCTGTCAGGGCTAATAGATCCAACCCTTTGGAAAATTGAATTTAATCAAGAATCAGGAACTACCCAATTTACCTATACTTTGCTGGTCGGAAGTATTGATGTGAATTACAAATTACAAATCTCGACGGATTTGGTTATTTGGGAAATTCCTCAGGAAAACTTAGACTATGAACTCTTATCCCTAAAGACCTTGATTCCAAACACAGAAACAAGAGTCATCGAGTTTCGACCGTTCAATGGAAAACGTATTTTCATAAGGTTGGAAGCGGTCTCTTTGATTGGTGCTCAATAAAGACTGTGACAGTCCAAGAAGGGCTCAGTCAATCGCCTGTGCCATGCTGTCACAATAATAAGGTAAAAACGGGCACTTTAAAAACTTTAAATTCCTAAATTAGAACAACTTGTGAAAATGGTATCAAACCTGCAACCGTCACGACCATATGAGCAAAATTCTGGGAATAGATTTAGGTACTACAAATTCTTGTATGGCTGTTTTGGAAGGCGGCGAACCCGTCGTTATTCCGAATGCAGAAGGTGCTAGAACTACACCTTCGGTGGTAGCCTTCACAAAAAACGGCGAGCGCTTGGTGGGCCAGGCTGCGAAACGCCAAGCAGTCACCAATCCACAAAACACCATTTTTTCGGCAAAGAGACTGATCGGTCGTAAATTTTCCGAGGTAACTGAAGAGGCAGCTGGACTTCCTTATGAAGTGACCGAAGGAAAGAACTCCGATGCATACATCAAAGCCACCTCAAATGGTAAAGATGAGATATTTGCTCCTGAGCAGATTTCCGCATTCATTCTTCAAAAACTTAAAGCAGACGCTGAGTCTTATCTTGGAGAACCAGTGACCAAAGCAGTTATCACAGTACCTGCATATTTCAATGATTCACAGCGCCAAGCGACCAAGGACGCAGGAACCATCGCTGGACTTGAAGTGCTACGTATCATCAATGAGCCAACTGCTGCAGCTCTTGCATATGGTCTGGATAAAAAGAACGAATCCAAGATCGCGGTTTATGACTTAGGCGGTGGCACATTTGACGTTTCCATACTAGAAATAGGTGACGGAGTATTCGAGGTTAAAGCAACCAATGGCGATACTCACCTTGGAGGGGACAATTGGGATACCACCATCATCGATTGGATGATTAATGAATTTAAAAAAGATAACGGTATTGATCTGCGGAATGACCCTATGGCATTACAACGCCTCAAGGAGGAAGCGGAAAAAGCAAAGATCGCACTTTCCTCAGCACAATCTACCGATATAAATCTTCCATTTATTACTGCGGATGCATCCGGTCCGAAACACTTGAATGTGCAACTGTCGCGTCCAAAATTTGAACAACTGACAGACCATCTTTTTCAAAGAACGATTGGTCCGTTTAATAAATGTTTGGATGACTCTGGTTTGAGCCAATCGGAAATCGATGACCTGGTTTTGGTAGGCGGGATGACTCGGGCACCAAAGGTTACGAAAATCGCTTATGATCTGGCCGGGAAAGACCCTCACAAGGGAGTAAATCCTGATGAGGTTGTTGCGATCGGTGCGGCCATTCAGGGTGCTGTATTAGCAGGAGACATGAAGGATGTGCTTCTACTCGATGTCACGCCTCTGACTTTGGGAATCGAAACGGCAGGAGCTGTTAGCACAGCGATGATCGAACGGAATACGACCATTCCCGCTAAAAAGACACAGACATTTTCAACCTACTCTGACAATCAAACTGCAGTAGACATTAAGATACTGCAAGGCGAACGTCCCATGGCCAATGACAATAAGCTTATCGGGAACTTTCGCCTGGACGGAATTCCATCGGCACCCCGTGGCATGCCTCAGATTGAAGTCACCTTCGATATTGATGCTAACGGAATTCTGCACGTCTCCGCCAAGGATAAAGGAAGTGGCAAGGACCAGAAGGTCACCATTACAAATTCTTCCGGTTTGTCTGCTGATGAAATCGAAAAGATGAAGCAGGAAGCAGAATTGAACGCTGAAGCTGACAAGAAGATCAAGGAAGCTGTAGAGGTCAAAAACGGGCTCGATAACCTGATCTATCAAACTGAAAAGCAAATCAATGAGGCTGGCGACAAGCTTCCAGCTGACAAAAAAGCGGAAATCGAAACAGTTCTCGCCGATGGTAAAAAAGCGCTTGAGACCGGAAATCTCGAAGAGATGAAAGCTGCTTCGGAGAAGATTCAAAGTGTATTCGCAACCATGGCACAGGATCTCTATAGTCAGCCTGGAGCTGAAGGTGATACACCTCCTCCCTCAGATGATCAGCAAGGGGCAGCTTCCTCAAATAAGCCTTCTGACGATGATGTCGTAGACGCAGACTTTGAAGTTGTCGACGAAGATAAAAAATAGTCGACCTTTCTGGCTCTATTTTAAAAAGCGCTTCCCTAACCGGAAGTGCTTTTTTGTAATCTAAACCGTGACAGAATTGAAAAAATCGTGAATTTCTATGTGCGGGTTCAACAATGCCATGAAGGGAACGCGATATTTTGCTTTCTTTGGAAGGTCGTTTCCTATCAAATCGGATCAGACTTGAATCGATGATCATTCCAACGGCAGTGGATTCGCTTAGCAACCCACCAATCGATTAAGGCTTAATTAAATTCATGGAGATACCGAATACAAAACTGGAAAACTCGACCATCACGAGTGAAGAGATAAATCTTTTGCCCTTGATAAAATTCGAAGGTCCGATCCATCTAATAGACACCAAGGCGCAAATCGAACCAGCCATAAATCGTCTGATGGAAGAGCCCGTTCTCGGCTTCGACACTGAGACAAAACCGTCGTTCAAAAAAGGAGTTAGTTATTCACCTGCTCTTATTCAATTTTCCACTAACCATGAAGCATGGTTATTTAGGATCCATAGCAAAGGTATCCACCCCTTCATCCTTAAGCTACTTCAGGACGAAAACACTATTAAGGTCGGCGTTGCTCTCCATGACGACATAAAGCACCTTCAAAAAGTTCGGAAATTCAAAGCGGCAGGTTTTATGGATGTAGCCTCAATGGCACACGATGCAGGAATCCTGAAGCGAGGGTTGCGTAATATGACTGGTATTTTTTTAGGAGGTCGGCTTTCAAAATCCGCCCAACTAACCAATTGGGCTCAGGGCACATTAAATGAAAACCAACTAGCCTACGCAGCAACCGACGCTTGGGTGAGCCTGCAACTATACCACAAATTCAACGAGCTTGGTTTATTGACCCAGGTATAGATAAAATAAAGAAGCTTCAAAATTGGTTTACTGAAAGTAAGTGCCGAATTTCTTTAGAACTAGATATTTATGAAAACAAAAGTCCTACTTCTGGGTCCCGGCCCCTGTAATCCAAGTCCTGGCGTGTTGAAATCTCTGGGGGCACCCACTTTGGGTCACATGGACAGCGAATTCCTTGAATTGGTTGAAGAAACCAAAACCAATTTAAGATTAGTGTTTCAAACTGAAAACAACGCTACTTTCCCAATTTCAGGGACGGGAAGTTCTGGAATGGAATTCCACCTGGTAAACTTCATTGAGGCTGGGGACAAAGTAGTAGTCGGAGTGAATGGTGTATTCGGCGGTCGCATTGCCAATCTGGCCAGACGTTTAGGCGCGGAGGTGATTGAAGTAACTCAAGACTGGGGTCGCGCCATCAATAACGAAGAATTCATAGAGACGATTAACCACGAAAAACCAAAGATTGCGGCAATCGTAAATGCAGAAACTTCAACCGGCGTTTACCAACCGATGACAGGAATTGGAGATGCCGTGCACGCGGTAGGTGGGTTGCTCATGGTTGACTGCGTTACTTCGTTAGCAGGAATGCCGGTGGACATAGATAAGTGGGGAGTCGATATGGCCTTCTCTGGAACACAAAAATGCTTGTCCGTGCCTCCAGGATTATCACCCGTTACTTTGTCGGATAGAGCGATTGAGGTCTTTAAAGAAAGGAAAAAAGCAGTTCCAAGCTTCTATTTGGATTTGGAGCAATTGCTTATGTATATGGATGGAACCGGCGGAAGAAGTTACCATCATACGCCGCCAGTGAATATGATTTATGGTCTCCACACCTCCCTAATTGAAATATTAGAGGAAGGCCTGGAAGCTCGCTGGACTAGGCATGAAGATGCAGCCAACTATCTTATTCAGGAAATGACTCCATTTGGATTTACTCCTTTCGTCCCTGATGGAGAAAGACTGCATCCGCTTACTACCCTATCATTCCCGGAAGGGTTTAAGGATGCGGAAATGCGCAATAAAGTGCGTGCCGAGCATAAGATTGAAGTTGGGGCTGGATTGGGTCCGATGGCCGGGAAAATCTGGAGAATAGGTCTCATGGGGAATAATGCAGCCCATTCCAGTGTCGATCAATTGGTCGAAGCATTGAAAAAGACATTGAGTTAATATAAGGAATTCGAAAAATGAAACTTTCCAGGAGTAATGAGGTTTAAAGAAATGAAGCTTCAAAGCTCCGTTGAAAAATGAAAATCTCTCAATTAATATTGATACCCGTTTTAGCCCTCATTCTGGCGGGCTGTAATTCGACGGAATATCGCGTCAAAAAACAACCTGAGAGATTTGCTGCATTAACACCCGGGGAGCAATCAGCAGTACAGAACAAGACCCTGGATATAGGGCATTCGGCCGAAGTGGTTTACTTTATAATGGGCGATCCCAATCGTAAACAGCGCCAAATCAAAGACGGGGTTAACAAAGAAGTGTGGGTCTACACACGTATCTTCACAGAGATGGAAGGAACACACTTGGCAGGTTACGAACGTCGCATCTATTACGATTCAAAATATAAAGTTTACCGTGCGTATTACGTTCCTCGGTACGTTCACGAATACTCCGAACACCAGGAAGTCGTCGCTGAAATCGAATTTGAGGACGGTGTAGTTTCAGCTATCACAGAAGTCGAATCCTAGTAAATTCCTTCGTCCGGGTATTCCATCCATTCCAGGAGAGTTTGCAGAGCTAAAAGGCGTTTGACTTTGCCAACCCTGTTCTTGATCTTCCCTACTCCTTTTTTTTGCGGCTCCTGTAGTTCAATGGATAGAATGTCGGCCTCCGAAGCCGATGATCTGGGTTCAACTCCCGGCGGGAGCGCCATAAAAAGACCTGAAACCCCTATAAAATGGGGATTCTTTATCTCCTAAGACAGGCCCGCATAAAAATCCCAGCAAAACCTACCAATTTTATTTGATAGCCCACTTCTCTGAATCAAGTCCGAACGAAGCTTGCCTTGCGGTTGGAAAAGACCATAGCGGCCAGGGCAAAGGTGAACCAGATAAGAAAGCCTGCTGATTCTGTTTCGCAGATATCTGCAGAACAAAATCCAATCGACACCCGGAAGGAACTGGCCAAAATCGCGCACGTTTCACACGATACTGTGGCCAAGGTAAAAAAGATCGAGGCGACGGCGACAAAGAAGGCTGGATATTTGTAACGGAATCGACCAAAATTTTTTCATGAAATTTACGCCTTTCTTGATCCCTTCCATTTTCCTTTTCCTTGTGTGTTCCGAAGCTTTAGCTGGATGGAGCATGGTTGAGCGTGGGATTCGAAAAAAGATCCCCAGCTATTTTTTGGATTATGCGGACGGGCCAATTGTAAATCCGTCGGACGCAGATGTCGACAAGGCGTTGGAGCTGGCGACCATTTCGAAAGAAAAAAGAGATATACTTGAATACGCCTTTATTCATAAATTCGAAAAACCTCCAAAGAACACCCAGTTTATATACCTGACAGCAAAAACACCACTCTATCTGATTGCAGCACATATAAGGGAGAGATTGCGCGAATACAAAGAGCTGGACATAATTCAATTCACTATCTAAAATATTTTTCAATAAATCCAAAAAGATGAAGAAAAAGGCTTTCAAGGTTCTCTCGATCTGGTGCCCTGCCGTATGTGGATTTCTGGTTGATCAAATGAAAGACCCCGCAACAAGAAATAAGATTCTTTTTTACCTTATTGGTTCGTCTGATTATATGTGCCAATCGGCAAAAATTGGAGACGAAGATTTTGCAATAATAACCAGAGACTTATTAACAGGTGTTGGTTTTGACAAAAAGGAAATATGGGAGTCATTTGGAAGATTTGCACAACAGAATTTTAATCAGGTTGAGTTTGATTATCTAATGATGGGAGCAGACCATTATAAAAAATGGGTTGTTGAAGAGAACAAATTTGCACCAATGCTTTTGGCTATGGATTTGATCGCCGAAGAGTAGTTGAGCATGAAACTTAATCCGCGAACGACTAGAAGAATTATCATTGGAGCGCTATGGTGCCCTATTGGCATTGCCTGCTTTGTTTTTTTAGATCCTGTCTTTGCCGCTCTAGGAGCCCTAATCGTAGGAGGTTTTTTTACTTTTCTGATCTTCGGCGATGGCTCCGGGCTGACGAACATCCCGGCGAGCGCGATCGTGCCGGTGGTTCCTCCGGCACCGCCGGCGGGCATGGTGCTCATCCCTGCTGGGGCGTTTATCATGGGTGACAGCAGTGGTGATGGCTTGACCAACGCTGTGATCGTGAATGCGAC
>JAQBYJ010000064.1 GCA_027622555.1 Verrucomicrobiota bacterium | reverse complement strand
AATCAGTCGGATCTACAGTATTAATCCTGTGTGTCCGAATCCACCAAGAACTTTTATTTGTCTCAACTAAAGAAAAACTGATTATTCAAAGTGCCCTAAAGACAATCCGTTTTGTGTGATGTTGAGTCTGCCGGATCCGCATGGCCCGAATACAGTGCGTGAGCCCTATGCAAGCAAATACAAAGACCTGACCTTTAAAGAACCCAAGACGATGTTCAAAACCGATGAACAGAATCCAGGATGGAGCCCGTTTCAGGGTAATAATTACATAAAGGACAGGAAGTTGAATCAGGGCCAGATGGCTGCCTACTTTGGCATGGTTGAATGCATAGATGACAACATGGGAAGGTTAGCGAACGAGCTGAAACGCTTGAATCTGGAGGACAACACCATCGTGGTCTTCACTTCCGATCACGGTGACCTGATGGGAGAACATCGGAAGCACAACAAAGGAATTCCCTTCGAAGCCTCAGCCAAAGTCGCATTCTTGTGGAAGCAACCGGGGATAGTGCCGGCCGGAAAGGTAATCCACTCGGCAATGACCTCCGTTGATTTTGGTCCGACCCTGTTTTCTTTAATGGGCATTGAGGGCGATGGCTTTGTAGCTCAAGGAAGGGATTTGTCCGATCATTTCCAAAATTCAAAGATGAATATCCAGGATGAAGAAATCATCTACATTCGGGGAACAACCATGCATCCCAGTTGGGTAGCTGCGGTTTCCGATAGTTACAAACTCGTGATCTCTGACAAAGACAAACCATGGCTCTTCGATCTGAAAAAGGATCCGGATGAATTGATCAATTTCTATGAGAAGTTCGATTATCGGAAAGTGCGTGAGCGGTTTACCAAAGAGATTGCCCGGCTCATGGCTGAGGCAAAGGAACCGGCTCTCGGAATCGAGGAATTCCGAAAGTGGCTGTTTTAGCAGTTCATAAATCGATCCATTTTAGTCCCCGGGTCGGCTCTTAGGAATGAAAATAATTGAGTCTGTAAATTGAGTGACTTTACTGATTTTTCTTTTGAAAGGAATGAATGTTGATATGCGTAGGAAAATAATTAATAGTGGATTATTTGTCTCTCATGATTCATTTTTTTCGTATGATGCATTTGTTATTACTGCCGTTCTTCCAGTCGCTTTTGATGGCTTGCTGGAATGCTTATTTCATAGAAATTGAATAAGGTAACAAGGAGTTCTGCTACCTTTTGGATTGAGCGCCAGCCCACTGAAACTTCCTGTGGACCTACCTGTCTCCACGCCATCTACCGGTGGTATGGAAATGATGTTCCACTTGAGGAGTTGATCCAGAATATACCGGTATTACAGGAAGGGGGGACCCTGGCCATTCATATGGGTGTCGATGCTCTGGAACGTGGTTACCGTGCCGATTTCTATAGCTGTAATCTGCGTGTACTGGATCCTTCCTGGTTTCCAGGTACCGCCGCTTCTTTGATTGAAAAGCTCAGTGCGTCCAGAAAAGTCCGGCGGAGCAAAAAAGAGCGATTCGAATTGGAAGCGCTGGAATCCTATGTCCTAAAAGGTGGAAATTTGAAAATGGAAGCATTGACCCGCGCATTGATTCGCAATCACTTGCTACATGGGCATCCAATATTGGCCGGAGTGTCGGCCACATTCCTTTACAATGAGGCCCGAGAAGTTCCTGAAACGGGCAAACCCGATGACTTGGGCGGAAAGCCTGAGGGCCATTTTGTGGTCCTCCATGGGTATGAATCGGCATCACGACATGTGACTGTCTATGATCCTTATCCCAAGGCTCCTCTCTCGGTCGATCATCGTTACTCGGTCCATATCGATCGATTGATCAATTCCATACTGCTCGGCGTTTTAACGCATGATGCAAATATTTTAATTATCTACAAATAAATTGTATGAAAACTTTAGTTGTAGTTGAAAGACCCTCTACGTGGAAGGTGAAGTTGCCTGCTGGTGTAGAAATACTCACGCCTAAGAGTTATATAACGGATCCGGCCATTCAGAAGTTGCGACGGGCACGAGTGTATAATCTTTGTCGGGATTACTCTTATCAAAGCGCCGGTTATTATGTGTCTCTCCTGGCGGAAGCCCGCGGTCACCGTCCCTTGCCCTTAGTCTCCACATTGAGGAAAGTTCACGGACGTCTGATAAACCCCTCCCGTGAATTCCAGGCAACAGCTCACCGATCCCTGGAACACATTCAACACGATGAGTTCGTTTTGTCGGTCTACTTTTCACGCAACTTGGCCAAGCGGCACGACCGCCTGGCCCTGGCTGTATTTAAACTGTTTCCCGCTCCTCTGATGAGGGCGGTTTTCCGGCGTGGAGAAGATGGTGACTGGAGGATGCGGTCGGTAAACCTTATTTCTGCCAAAGACATCCCCGAATCTCATATGGACTTCGTGCAGAAGTCGGCAGAGCAATGGTTTGCTCGCCCCAAGCGGCTCAAGGCACAGGTGCCAGCTCGATTTACTCTTGGGATTTTAGTGGACCCCAAAGAGGCAACTCCTCCTTCAGACTCGATGGCTTTGAAGAAATTTTTGAAGTCTGCAGAACGCCATAATTTGGCTGTCGAGATGCTGGAACCGGATGACATTGACGATGTTGAAGAGTTGGATGCTTTATTCATCCGGGCCACGACCTCGGTGGAAAATTTCACTTTCAGGTTTGCCCGTCGCGCCACTCAAGCAAGGATTCCAACCATTGACGATCCAGATTCTATTTTGCGGTGTACCAACAAGGTTTTTCTGGCCGAACTTTTTGATCGAAATGGTATTTCTGCCCCCAAAACAGAAATTCTTTACACTACCAGCAATCCGGAGATTCCCAAAGGGATGTCCTTTCCATTGGTGCTTAAACAGCCTGACTCCTCCTTTTCACTAGGTGTGGTCAAAGTAAATGATGAAGCAGGGTTTCGTAAAGCCTGCCAGGAACTGTTTGAAAAAACTGACCTGTTGATCGCTCAGGAATTTTTACCCACTCAGTTTGACTGGCGTATTGGGATTTTGGATCGTAAGCCGATTTACGCCTGCCGATATTTTATGGCGCGTGGGCACTGGCAAATCTATGACCGGGGAGAAGGTTCCAAAGGCATTGTTGCCGGGAATGCGGATACATTTCCGCTGGGAGAGGTTCCGGCATTTGTCCTGGATACCGCACTTCGTGCGGCGAATTTGATCGGTGATGGTCTGTATGGAGTAGACCTGAAGGAAATTAACGGACAGGCGCTGGTGATTGAGGTGAATGATAATCCTTCCATTGATAGCGGTGTGGAAGATGCCGTAATAAAAGACGAATTATACGATTGCATCATCCGGTCTTTTATTAAGCGCGTTGAAGGGCGGACCGGTGTTAATCCCGTTTAACGAAAGAGAATTTTATGGCTCAAGCATTTAGTCAATACGGTATCGAAATCGAGACCATGATCGTGGACCGGGAGAGTCTGGATCTACGGTCCCTTTCAGATACGGTGTTACGTGACTCGGATGGGAATATTGTTAACAGTCTAAGTCATGGACCTATTACCTGGTCGAATGAGTTGGTGATGCATGTCCTGGAATTTAAGACCAGTCTACCGGTAAAACAGCTCGAAGGGCTTTCAGGTCAATTCCATGAGTCGATGTTGCTCGCCGATAAACTTTTGAAGAAGGCAGGTGGAGGGTTGTTGGGAACAGCCATTCATCCCTGGTTTGAGCCATTTGATGGCGTTAATATTTGGCCCCATGGAGATCGGGAAATTTACGATACATTTGACCGGATATTTGATAGCCGGGGTCACGGGTGGTCCAACCTTCAATCGTTTCATTTGAACCTGCCATTCGAAGTAGGCGACGATGAGAGTTTCAGGCGTTTGCACAGTGCGATTCGCCTGGTCCTTCCGCTCGTTCCGGTCCTTGCCTCCAGCTCACCCTTGGTGGAGGGGAGAAAATACGGCCTCCTGGATAGTCGGTTGGATATGTATAGAAAAAATTGTTTAAGAGTTCCGAGTATCACGGGCGGTGTGATTCCCGATGTCTATCGTTCCCAGGAAGAGTATCAGGAAAAGGTGTTTGATGTCATTCGTCGCGATCTGGAACTATTGGATCCTGAAGGCATCCTGGAACCGGAATGGACGAACGCTCGTGGTGCAATTGGGCGATTCGACCGTGGTTCTATTGAGATTCGCGTGGGCGATGCTCAGGAATGTCCAAGTCAAGACCTGGCGGTCATTCAAATGATCATTAGCCTTGTCAGGGATTGGTACGAAAATAAGCATGTTTCGTTGGAGGACCAGGAGTCAGTGTCCACGGAAGCGCTGAGAACTATGTTCAATGACGCAATAAAACGTGGCCGCTACGCAGAGGTAGATGATGAAGCTTTATTTCAGGTATACGGTGGTGGCAATTCCAGGAAAATTGGCGAGACACTTAAAAACCTGGTTCCAGAAAACCAGGAATGGACCGGACCGATTCTTATGATACTCGATGAAGGTAATTTGGCCGAACGCATTTTGAAAGCCATAGGCCCAACCGTAAATGCGGAGTCTATCTTCGCTGTTTATCAGCGTTTGCGGAACTCTTTGTTGATGAATCAACCGTTCATGCCATGAAAATCGTCTTGAGTTGTGAACACGCGAGTGCTGCGCTACTCGAGGGTTTTGAGCGCCTATTTGCTGAAAAGGATCAAACAATTCTTTGGTCTCACCGTGGATGGGATCCAGGTGCATTCAGGCTGGCCCAGGAACTAAAGGATTTTTTCGATGCTCCGCTTGTGCGTGGAGAGTGGACCCGGCTACTTCTCGATTTGAACAGGTCGATCGGCAATCCAGACAGGTGGAGCGAATACTCAAGGTCCTTAACCGAAAGTCAGCAAAAGGAATTGGAAGAAAAGGTTTTCGAGCCCTATTGGGCAGAGTTATTTGAAAACATCAGTGATGCGATCAACGAGTCGGACTGCGTGTTACATCTTTCGATCCATTCCTTTGTTCGCATGTTTAATAATAAGGAAAGACAAGTTGATATCGGAGTTTTGTACGATCCTGACCGATCAAAAGAATCTCGATTTGCAACATCTCTCTGCGCGCATTTGCAAAAGGACTTGGGGGATCGCCTGCGTATAAAGGAGAACGTTCCTTATGCGGGAACGGATGACGGGCTTACCACAGTTTTGAGAACACATTTTGCAAACAACCAATATCTTGGGATTGAAATAGAAGTCTGTTCAGACCTCTTGGAGGATAGGAAATCCATTGAAACCATGGGTGCACATTTGGCTTCCGCAATTTCTCGCACAGTGGCGGAAGTCTAGATCACCTGATTCTATGCGGGTGCGAATAAACGTTAAACCTTGGTTTGCGCAGAAAGCCGACTAGCGTTTGCCCACTATGGAGGGCGAAAGTAACGGCCAGAGACGATGGAGCGGAAATGGCAGCAACGATTGCCAATTGGGCGGCCAGTGCTTTTTGCATAATTTCAAAAGCAACTCTTCCACTGACCACCAACACGTGCTTGTCCAGTGGCAGAAGGTTGTTGAGAAATGCGTAACCGATGACCTTATCGAGAGCGTTGTGGCGTCCGACATCTTCGCGCAGGCATACCAGGTTTCCTTCCAAATCAAAAATTCCGGCAGAGTGAAGACCCCCGGTTTTATCAAAAACATCTTGTGATGCTCTTAAACGATCCGGCAGTTGGAGCAGTAAATTTCTTTCAATCGTTATCTTGCTTTGAATCGAAGGGAAATGACCTTGAACTGATTCGATAGAAGTCTTTCCGCAAACGCCGCAGCTCGCAGAAATGGCACCTACACGATTGGACTTTAGACCTTCCGCTTTATTTCCACCTTTCAGATCGATTCTCACCGTATTTTCCGGTGTGAGTGAAGTAGGGCAGCGACTGATTTCTTTTATGTCCGATCGTTGCCTGACAATTCCTTCCGTCACAAAGAACCCTGCGGCTAACTCATCGTCATGACCCGGGGTTCGCATGGTTACAACGAAGGGATTATTTCCTAAACGAATCTCCAACGGTTCTTCCACCGCAATTTTATCATGTTCCGTTGTAACCGTACCGGTATCGTCTATACGTACGATGGTGCTTTGAGTAATGGACTCTTTTTTCGGTACTGTTGCCATTTCTGTTTTTTAGCAAATGCGAGGAAGTTGCTCACCACTCAACATGGTCAGGTATCGGTGGGTGCCAAGTCCAGTTTTAAGCGATACATTTGAATGTCCGGATGAAACGACTCGTCCGATACATTTGGCGTTTTTTCCACTCGGAAAGGACTGCAAGATATCCAGGGCTTTTTCGCTGTAGGAAGCTGGTAAGAAAACGGCAAAGCAACCTTCATTTGCTACATAGAGCGGATCCAGTCCAAGGATTTCGCACGCGCCTTTCACGGCAGGATCAACAGGTATTGCATCTTCCTCCAGAATTACGTCGATGTTGGCTTGTTTACTGATTTCCAGGATCGCTGTAGCAAGTCCGCCTCGGGTCAGGTCTCGCATACAATGGACGGGGATGCCTGAGTCCAGGAGTGTGTCTACCATGGCTGAAAGCGGTCCACAATCGCTGATAAGTTCGGTTTCAAACTCTAATCCTTCTCGTGAGGCCATGATAGTTATTCCGTGGCGTCCGATATCACCGCTCACGAGAACGACATCGTCTTTTTCTATTAGACTGGGTCCAATTGACAGCGAAGAGTCACGAAAGCCCAGGCCCGTTGTGTTTATGTAAACCCCGTCTCCTTTTCCTTTTTCAACAACTTTTGTGTCACCCGCTACAATTTGAACTCCTACTTGTTCTGCCGCCTGTTTCATGGACTGCACAATTTTCCAGAGCGCATTCATGGAAAAACCTTCTTCCAGTATGAAGCCTGCCGTTAAAAATAAGGGACGAGCTCCGCACATGGAAATATCATTGGTGGTTCCGTAGACGGAGAGAGAACCAATGTCGCCCCCTGGAAAAAACAAGGGTGAGACAACATGCGAGTCGGTAGACATGACCAGCGTTTGACCTGGATTCTTCAAAATAGCACCGTCCAGTAGTTCCCGGGATATAGGATTCCCAAAAGCTTCAAGAAATATTTTTTCTACCAAATCCTGAGTCAGTTTTCCTCCACCTCCATGTGCCAGGACCACTTGCGGATAATCCTCAAATGGAAAGGGACAACTTGTTGGAAATGCCGGAGATTTGCCTTCGACGTTCATGCGTGACGGGATCGGTGGTTGTAGTAGGCCGAACAAGCACCTTCGGTTGAAACCATGGGGGCTCCCAGGGGATGATCGGGTGTGCAGCGAGTTCCGAATGCCGGACAATCTTTGGGTTTCTTGATACCTTGCAAGACTTTCCCGGCGATACATTCGGGATTTTCACAGACCATTGGTTGTCTGAAATCAAAACGCGCTTCGGCATCAAAGGAGGAGAATTCCGGACGAATACCCAATCCGCTGTGCGGGATTGAACCAATACCACGCCATTGCCTGGGTATGACATGAAATACCTTCGCGATCATTTGTTTCGCAGGAAGGTTTCCTTCAACGCGAACGGAGCGGTCGTATTGGTTTTCCACTTCGTGACGGCCTTCCTCCAATTGTTTTACACAGTAATAAATCCCTTGCATTAGATCCAGTGGTTCAAATCCAGTCACCACGATGGGAACCTTGTATTTATCTGCAATGGGCTCGTACTCCTTTTCTCCCATAATGGTACAAACATGTCCTGCAGCCAAAAATCCCTGTACCCGGTTTTCGGGTGAGGAAAGAATGGCTTCCATGGCTGGTGGTACCAATACGTGTGAACAGAGAATAGAAAAATTCTTCAGTCCCAATTTTGCTGCCTGATAAACGGCCATGGCATTGGCAGGAGCAGTCGTTTCAAACCCAACGGCAAAGAAGATCACCTCCTTTTCAGGATTCTTTTGAGCAATACCAACTGCGTCCATCGGTGAGTAGACAATCCGGATATCGCCTCCATTCGCTTTAGCGTAAAACAAGTCCTTTTCGGATCCGGGAACGCGCAGCATATCGCCAAAGGAGCAAAAGATAATATTCGTTTTTTGTGAAAGCTCTATGGCCTTATCAATTTGTTCGATGGGCGTTACACATACCGGGCAACCCGGGCCGTGAATAAGGGAAATCTTGTCGGGAAGCAGCGTGTCAATTCCATAACGAATGAGGGAATGAGTCTGCCCTCCGCAAACCTCCATAAGCGTCCAATTATTGGTGGTCAGATTGTGGATACGCGCTGCAAGCTTATGAACAGCCGGAGCCTCTCTGAATTCATCCAGGTACTTCATTCGGCTTTATTTTCCTCATTCAATTCATCCAGTTCGCCAAGATCCCGCAAAGTGTCGAGCGTTCGTTGGGCTGCGGTTTCGTCAATCTTGCTTATAGAAAATCCCACATGAACCAGTACGTAATCTCCTGGTTGGGCTTCAGGGGTGAAGGTGATATTTATTTTTTTCCGTATTCCCTGGAAATCTACAATGCCTTCACGAGCCAACTCCTCATCTGAGGTGACTTCAACAAGTTTTCCAGGAATCGCCAGGCACATAGGTCAGGTTAATTTCAGGTTGGATTTGAACAATTGAGCATATACCTGGCCTGCAGCGAGGCCTCCGTCATTGGATGGTATTTGGTGGTGAGAGTAGGTCTTAAATCCTGCCTCGGTCAATTTATGAATAGTCATTTCCGTGAGAACCTTGTTTTGAAAGCATCCCCCGCTTAAAAGGACTTTGTTCTCATTGGATAATCGGGCAATTTCCAGGATGGCTTCGGTCAGGGTATTGTGGAATTTTCGAGCGATATGGGTAGTAGGTTCCTGGGTTCTTAAATCCTCAGCTATTTGACCAATCATGGGACGCCAATCAAAGACGGTCAGATTGGAGCCATCGGATTTGTGTGCGGGAAAATCGTAGTGGTCGTGAGTATCCGATTGCATAGCTTCAAACTCAAGTAGCATGGCAGCCTCGGCCTCATAATTTATCTCCCTGCATAGTCCGATTATGGCGGAAATTCCATCGAATAGCCTACCGATGCTGGAACAGTATGGGGAATTGATGCCTTTTTCATTCAATTCTAGGAGCAGGTTCGTTTTCTTGGTTTGTGGAATTTGCTGACCTGCCGAATGAAGTAGGCTAATGGCGATTCGCTCCGGTTCATGGATGGCGGATTCACCTCCCGGAAGTTGAAAAGGATAGATCGATGCGAATCTCCGGCTTGTCTGCTCGGTTAATTTAAACGATTCCGCGCCCCAGATGGTTCCGTCATCACCATAGCCAGTGCCGTCCCAGGCAATTCCAGTAAGCGGCGGTTTTAATCCATGTTCGGCCATACAGCTGAATACGTGAGCCAGATGATGTTGAATGTGCACATTGTGTTCTGATTTTTGTTCTTCTGCAAACCGGGTTGAAACATAATCAGGATGTTTATCCGCAACCACAGCTTCAGCCTGGAGGTCATAGAGTGTCCTGAAGTCGGAAATGGTAGAATCAAATGCCGAGACAGATTCCATGGTATCCAGATTACCTATATGTTGGCTGAGGACGATTTGATGCCCTTTACCTATGGCAATGGTGTTCTTCAAATGACCACCAACAGCGAGAGTGGGAGGCACGTGTTGGCTCATTTGAATAGGGTAGGGTGCGTATCCCCGAGCTCGTCGAATTACTTGAATGTCACCTCCAACCATACGCACAACCGAATCATCTACAGGCCGTTGAATAGGTCTGTCGTGTACCAGGAATACATCTGCAATAGATTTCAAACGTAGGAACGCTTCCTCGTTATGAATACATATCGGTTCATTGGCCAAGTTCCCACTCGTTGCAATCAGAGGATTATTAAATTGTTTAAGCAATTGGTGGTGAAGGGGGGAATAAGGTAGAAAAACACCGAGGTAGGGGTTTTTAGGTGAAGCCGAATCAAACTTATTGTTCTGTTTTTCTACGAGAACAATGGGGGCTTCCGGCGACTTAATTAGCTTTTCCTCAGGATCGGAGATTTTGACAGTTTCACGTGCACTTTCGATGTCAGGAAACATCACGGCAAATGGTTTATTGCCGCGTTGTTTTCGTTCTCTGAGTCGTTGAACTGCCGCAGTGTTTGTGGCGTCAACTAAAAGCTGAAAACCTCCCAATCCCTTTAATGCCAGGATTTTTCCTGATTTGAGTGAATGAATGGCTGATTCCATTGCCTTCTTCCCAATGAAGGTAGAAGAAGATTCCGATAAGTGGCGAAATTCGATCTGTGGCCCACAATTTGGACAGGCTATGGGTTGGGCATGAAATCTCCGATCGGTCGGATCTTCGTATTCGGCACGGCATTCCTCGCACATTTCAAAACCAGCCATGGTGGTGTTGGCTCGGTCATACGGGAGAGATTGGACAATACTGAAACGAGGTCCGCAATGCGTGCAGTTTATAAACGGATAAGCGAAGCGCCGGTTTAGGGGATCGAACATTTCCTCCAGACACTCGTGGCATACTGCGATATCGGGAAGGATGTGTGGGGCAGTTTCGCCAGTGTTTGTGCTTTCTTTTATCGCGAATTCTTTTTCCCCCCAGGTTTCTATCAGCGCAATGTTTCGTCCTTGAATGGAAGCATAGGGCGGGAGTTCATGTTCAAGTTGCCTGAGAAATTTGTCTATCGATTTCTTAATTCCTTCCAGTTCAATCGTAACTCCTTCCGAACTGTTAGAAACCCAACCATTAAGTTGCATCCGTTTTGCCAGTTGGAAAACAAGCGGGCGAAATCCCACGCCTTGAATCATACCGTGAAGGGAAATTCTAACGCGAATTTCGGTCGTTACTGGGATATCGAGCTGTTCAATTCTGTTCAACTTCCAGACTTTCCAGGATCATTTCTTGGGCCATCGGATCCGATTGATCATCTGAAGCATAAACTTCGAGTTCAGCTGTCTCAGCCACCGTTCCCGGTTTGGCCTGATCAAAGTGTTCACGGAAATGGTCTGGTGAAATGTGGGAGAATGCTCCCAGTTTTATAGTCACTTTGGTCGCTCGTGCGGCGTTCTGTTCGAGGACAACCTGTTCAATTTTCCTCAATAAATCATTCAATAAAGAGTGCTCATGCATGGTGATTCTATTTTAGTGGATTAATTCGGTGATTTCTTTGGCGACGAGATTAGTGAGTTCTATCAGGTTTGTTTTGACCGCGGGACTCATGGAATCCCCAGGCTGGAAATTTAAACCTTCAATGCCGTAAACAATTACTTTATTTGAGAGCTCTCCCAGAACCCTCGCCATTTCGATTGCTTCGTGCACACCCATACTATGGGTGGAGTAATTTGTAAAGAGGTCCGCGGGTAGCGAATCATACGTTGCATCAAAGCGGTGGATGGCTCCGGGTTCTCTGGCTACAGCAATGGCATCTATCAAGATCACGCAAGGGTTAGCTGATAGGATTTCGATCAAGCCTGCAGTTTCACCACTGGCCTTCAGGGTAATTGCACCTTTTGCACCGAGATCCTTCAATAGATCAATAACTTCCGGACCAGCACTGTCGTCTCCACAATCCGGATTTCCAATCCCGACCACACATACTGCATTTGTATCCATCATATCCTTATTTGATTTCGCTGACTTCCCCGTCTCTATCAATTCGAAGTTTCAGGAAATGACAGGAGCAAGATATACAGGGATCGTAATTACGGACGGCCTGTTCGCATTTCCACTTCAAGTCCTCGTCATTTAGGTTGATATACTGTTCGGCAAATTTCCATAAATCGGCTTCGATCATTTTTTGATTTTGAGAGGTGGGTGGCACAATAACGGCATCTTTAATCAGGCCGATATTGTCTATTTCGTACCGATGATACAGAATCCCGCGAGGAGCTTCTGTGCAACCATGTCCGACACCTGCTTTCACCTCCAGAGGAACAGCCGGTTTATCCGGCTTCTCGTACTGTTCAATTATGCGTAGTGCTTCCTCAACAGCCCAGAAGGTTTCTACGCTTCGGATAATGATGCTCTTAAAAGGATTAAAACAGGTTGGTTCCAGTCCGGCTGATTCAGCTAAAGCCTGGGCTGCGGGTGACAATCGATCGAAGTTGAGATTGTATCTCGCCAATGGACCTACATGATACGCTCCGCGCTCTTTAAGATAGGCATGCAGTGAAGTGGAATGTTCAACATGTTCTTCAGTTACAAACTCACTGAAACTGGCAATGTCGATATCGAGTCCCTTGTTGGAAACAATTCGACCTTCATTAAAAGGGTATTCTGTGGGATGCCTCAGGCTGACATATTCGTAATCCTGCTCAAAGTGCGGAAACTCAAGCGTGGAGGTAAACTCAACCATTTCACCAGCCAGGTCTTTGGCTTTTCTCAGTTTTTCAGCTAATTCCAATAGGTCCTGCTTTGCAGGCAGCTTGTAGAATCCGCCAACCTTCACGTTGATAGGGTGGATCTCACGACCTCCTAGAAGACTCACGATCTCGTTACCGGTTTTTTTAAGCTGTAAGCCTTTCTTAACGACATCCGGGAAATCCTTGGCCATGCCGATTGCATCTTGATATCCGAGGAAATCGGGCGCATGCAGCATGTAAGCATGCAGCACGTGGCTCTCAATCCATTCTCCACAGTAAATGAGGCGACGCAGTTCGCGCAGTTGACCCTCTATTTTAACTCCCAAGGCGTTCTCCATCGCATGGATAGAACTCATTTGGTAGGCAATTGGGCATATGCCACAAATACGAGCTGTAATGTCTGGCGCTTCGGTATATTCCCTTTCCCTTAAAAATGCTTCGTAAAATCGTGGAGGTTCGAAGATGTGAAGTTTTACGTCCTCAACAACATTGTTGCGTATTTTGATATCCAGCCCCCCTTCGCCTTCAACGCGAGCCATATAGTTAACCTTGATGGTTCTCTTACCGGATTCGGAAGAAGCATTCTGATCGTCACTCATGTTTGTTACTTTCGTCTTTAAAGGGTTCCGCCCAGGCGTTGAAACTTCGAAACGTTCTCATCAGGCGGTCAGACGGAACGTTCAGGCCTTTTTTCCAGTGTTCGCTTAAGGAGGCTGTGTTCGTTGTTTCCTGGGGTCCGAAGCAACCGTAGCAGCCACGGTCATAGGCTGGGCAAATGGCACCACATCCGGCTTGAGTAACCGGTCCAAGGCAAGGGATACCCTGGGCTACCATAACACAGGGAGTCCCGCGAAGCTTACACTCAACGCAAACACTATGTTTTGGAATGACCGGCTTGCGATTGTTTAGGAATGCATTCAGGACCTCGAGTAATTGGGCTTTGCTTATTGGACAACCACGCAGTTCAAAATCGACATGAACATGATCGGAGATAGGGGTCGATTTATCAAGTGTATCAATGTATTCTGGACGCGCATACACTAGGGAAATAAAATCCTTAATATTTTTAAAGTTTCGGAGCGCCTGGATTCCACCGGCGGTAGCGCAGGCTCCGATGGTTATAAGGACACCAGAGTCTCTCCGGACCTGTTGAATTCTTTCCAGGTCGTGAGGGGTTGTAATGGAGCCTTCGACCAGCGAAACATCGTAAGGTCCCTCAACGATTGCCCGGGATGCTTCCGGAAAGTTTGCGATTTCTACTTCACCTGCTACAGCCAATAATTCGTCTTCACAATCGAGGAGGCTCAACTGACAACCATCGCATGAAGCAAATTTCCAAACGGCGAGTTTTGGTTTTATGCGTGTCGTTTTCATAGCTCCTCAATATTCATTAATCGCGCTACCTGATTCATCTGGAATACCGGTCCCGACTTACAGACAAATTCTGGCCCGTATTGACAATGACCACAGTGACCAATCGCGCATTTCATATTCCGCTCAAGGGATACGTAGATCTGTTCATTTGAAATCCTCCGATCGTGCAGTTCTGGCAGGCAATACTTCATCATGATTTCAGGGCCACAGATCATGACAATTGAGTTGTTCGGATCTGCCGGAACTCGCTGAATCAGTTGGGTAACTACACCGATACTTCCATGCCAGGAGGGTGAGTCTCTATCCAGAGTCACAAATATCTCGAGGTCTAGACGACTGCTCCAGTACTCAAGTTGACTACGATAAAGTATATCCTCCTGTGTGCGGGCTCCATAGCATAGTGAAACTCGATTATATTTTTTCCGATGATGAAGGAGGTGGTACATGGCCGGTCTTATTGGAGCCAAACCAATTCCTCCGGCTATAAGAAGGACGTCTTTTCCTCGAGCTTTGTCTATAGGCCAAGCAATACCATAGGGACCTCGTATGCCCACCGTATCACCTATTTCCAAATTTTCCATGATCCTGGTTACGGTTCCAACCCTTCTTATGGTATGCTTGATCCGGTTTTTAACTTTGGGATCGCTGCAAATGGAAATGGGAACCTCGCCAATTCCAAAAACATACATCATATTAAACTGACCAGGAAGGAAGTGGAAACCATCTGGAAAATTGGCAGGTGTTTCCGGCTCAAGTTCGAGAGTGAAAGTATCGGCTGTTTCGGAGATAACATCGCGAACAACCCAAGGTGTAGGAACCATGGGGGCGGTCATCGTTTCAACTCTCTCGGCTGGTTCAGGCATGGGAATTATCTATAATTTCGAGCTTGCAGTATCGGGTCCAAAAATATCCAGAAGTTGCAGTCTCGTAGCAACCAGGCGTCTTAACATGATTTGACTGAAACAATTCATGAAATGGTATCCAAATTCATAATTCTCACTGCATTTGTTTCGGACTTTGACGGCATCGAATACAAAAGCCTGAGTACCGGTAACCGCCTTTGCGTCGAAATTATAGGTGTAGGGTGAGTAAAGCCATGACCATCCCAGGATGTCATAATTTTCCAGAGTCATAATATTAAGAGCACCTTTTGGAGGTGCATAGACCTGTACGACAACTTTACCCGATTTAATGAGATAAAAATTTTCAGCTGACTCACCGCCTTTAAAAATAAACTTGCCAGCTTCAAATGCCTCCTCACCTGCGCAGTTACATAACCAGTGGAGGAATTCGGGTTTAAGGTCTTTGAACACGGTTTGTTCTGACAAGATGGTTTTCAAAGTTTCCATACTATTCGATTGGTTCATGAGATAAAGGATTGGTCTGAATCGCGGCTGCCTCCTCGGTGATATCAATGCCGACCGGGCACCAGGTGATACATCGTCCGCAACCGACGCAGCCGCTGGAGCCAAATTGATTATACCAGGTAGATAACTTATGAGTCAGCCATTGACGGTACCTGGATTTAGTTGAGCTGCGGATGTTGCCTCCCGCGATATAGGAAAAGTCCATGGTGAAACAGGAATCCCATCGCTGCCAGCGTTCAGCATGATCACCCGTCAGATCGGAAGTATCCTCCACAGTGGTGCAAAAGCAAGTGGGGCATGCCATTGTGCAATTGGCGCAGGAAAGACAGCGATCTGCCACCTCCGCCCATCGCGGGTGCTCTGGATTATCGACGAGAGCTTCCCGCAAACCATCCGTGTTTAACCGCCGAGTTATTTGAGCCGCGGTTTCTTCGGTCTGTTTTTGGCATGTTGCAAGCACTTGGGCATCTGCTTCCTCGGGCGCAATACCTTCGAGGATCATGCTGCCTTTGTCTGAGCCAACTTCTATAAGAAATAGATGCCGGTCATCCATGAAAAATTCAGTTAAGGCCAAGTCGAAACCATTCTTTGCCCGAGGGCCGGAATCCATAGAGGTGCAGAAACAGGTGCTGTTGGCCCTGCCGCAATTGACAGCGAAAATGAAGGACTTGCGACGCGCTTGATCGTAATGAGGATCGGTATAATGATCGCCTCTGAAGACACGGTCCTGGATTTCAATCGCCTTAATTTCGCAGGGCCGGACACCAATGAAAGCGTAAGAAGTATCAGATGCTTTTTCGGGAATCACTCGAAAACTGGTTCCCTGTCTCTCTGCCTGCCAAAGGCGTTGCTGGGGTGCATGGAGATATTTTTTCCATGATGTGGGTCCGACAGTATAGTTAAAGTAATGTCGATCGTCTGTTTTTTTAATCCGGTAGAATCCGGGACCCTGTTCGTCCATCCAACCCTGAGGGAGCTCCTCCAGGGATTGGATCTCGCTATAAACAATAGCCGAATCTTCAACTTTCGGTCCAATCAGTGTATAGCCATAACCTGTTAAGTTTTTTAGAACTTCCGCCAATCCTCCAGCATCTATGACTACTTTGCTTCCTGGTAATGGAGATTGTGAAATCATGCGTGTGAAAGAGCAGCCTGTGCAGCTGCCAACCGGGCGACCGGTATTCTCAAAGGTGAGCAACTTACATAGTTGAGGCCAACTTTATCAAAGAATTTTATCGATTCTGGATCCCCGCCATGTTCTCCACAGACGCCAATTTGTATCTCTGGATTGATCTTTCGTCCGAGTTTAACTGCTTCGATAATCAGTTTTCCTACTCCATTTATATCCAGAGTTTTAAACGGATTGCGGCTCAGTATTCCTCGCTCCAGGTACTTGAGCAAGAAGCTTGATTCGGCATCATCGCGGGAAAGCCCAAACGTCATTTGTGTAAGATCATTGGTACCGAATGAAAAAAACTGGGCAATTTGAGCAATTTCATCCGCCACCACACAGGCCCTCGGTAACTCGATCATACTGCCAAACTGGTACTTAATCTGAACGCCCATTTTCTGCATGACCTCGTCGGCAACTCTCTCCAATTGGGGTTGCACGGTTTTCAATTCGTTAGGGTGACTAACTAACGGGATCATAATCTCGGGGTTGACCGGAATGTTTAGGGACGCCACTTCGCAGGCAGCTTCAAAGATGGCCCTTACCTGCATGGTTACAATCTTTTCCAGAATAATGCTGAGCCGAACACCACGAAGTCCCATCATGGGATTACTTTCATGCATGGCCTCGATCGTTTTTAGCAATGCTTCTTTCTCTGCCAACCGGGGTTGGTCCTTCGAATGTTTGAGATCGTGAACCTCAATTAGCAGATCGTCTTTTTCCGGTATAAATTCATGCAATGGAGGATCGATGAGTCGGATAATGATAGGCCTTCCTTCCATGACTTTAAACAGGCCAATGAAATCACTTCTCTGAAACTCAAGCAATCTGGCGAGGCATTCATCTTTTTCAGCTTCGTCTTTGGAGAGAATCATTTTTTGGAAGATCGGCAGACGATCCTCATGGAAAAACATGTGTTCTGTTCGGCAAAGTCCAATTCCCTCTGCGCCCAGATCGATAGCTCGTTTAGCATCTTTGGGGTTATCGGCGTTCGCCCATACCCGAAGCTTTTTTTCAGCATCCGCCCAATGCAGCAGTTTTTTTAGGTCTACCTGGTTCTCAATGGATTCTTCAATGGACGGGATGTCACCGAGGAAGCATTCGCCCGTAGATCCATCAATGGAGATCGTCTCGCCTTCTTCTATAAGCAGGTCGTTTGATCTCATCTGCTTTTTTTCCAAGTCAATCTCCAGACTACTGGCGCCCACGACACAGGGTACTCCAAATTGACGGGCCACAACTGCGGCATGACTGGTTGCGCCACCTTCGGCGGTAAGGATGCCCTTGCATGCCAACATACCGTGTATGTCGTCCGGTTTGGTGAATGGGCGGACCATGATGACCGCTTTCCCTGCTTTGCCCCATTCCTCTGCTTTATCGGCATCGAAGACGGCGGCTCCGACAGCCGCGCCAGGGGAGGCATTCACTCCCTTGGTAAAGGCTCGTCCGGAATCAACAGCCTCTTGCTTGGCTGCCACATCAAAATTTGGGTGCAGAATAGTATCCACCTGGTTGGGCGAGACGCGAAGAAGCGCATCCTTTTTGCTGATCAATTTCTCTTCGACTTGATCTACTGCAATTTTAATTGCTGCCCGAGCGGTACGTTTGCCATTGCGGGTTTGAAGAATCCATAACTTCCCTTGTTCAATGGTAAACTCAATATCCTGCATATCCTGAAAGTGATCCTCGAGCTGGTGGCAAATGTCATAGAATTGTTGATACACTTCCGGAAAGAATGCTTCCAGCTGCTTTATGGGTAGAGTATTCCGGGTTCCCGAAACCACGTCTTCACCTTGGGCGTTCACAAGAAAGTCACCGTACAGCTCGTTTTCCCCGGTATCGGGATTGCGGGTGAAACAGACCCCGGTAGCAGATTGAGAATCCCGGTTACCAAACACCATGGTCATAATATTTACGGCAGTTCCCCAATCGTGCGGAATTCCGGAAGCATTTCGGTAGTCGATCGCCCGCTTTCCATTCCAGCTTTTGAAAACGGCTTCTGTAGCCAGACGAATTTGTTCTTTGGGGTCTTGAGGAAAGGTGCTGCCGGTTTCTTTTAAATACAATCCTTCAAACGTTTCGCAGATTTCAACCCATTGTTCGCTGGTTAAATCAAAATCGAAGCTTACTCCAGCTTGTGCGCGTTTTTCTGCAAGAACTTCTTCAAAGGCGTCGTCATCAATCCCCATAACAACACTGGAAAACATCTGAATGAGCCTCCGATAGAGGTCATGAGCGAAGGAGCTGTTTTCTCCAGAGTTTGATAGCGCTTTCACTACCTGGCTATTCATTCCCAGATTCAGGACTGTATCCATCATGCCCGGCATGGATAGTTTTGCGCCGGACCGACAGGAAACAAGCAATGGCTTTGTCGGATCGCCCAGTTTTTTGCCTGTTTCCTTTTCCAGATCGGCCAGGCCTGCAAGGATCTGATTCCATACTTCATTATCCAGACTTTGATCTGCTTGTAGGTATCGATTGCAGGCCTCGGTTGTAACAATCAGGCCGACGGGAATAGGTAAATTCAGAGAGGTCATTTCAGCTAGACAGCTTCCTTTTCCACCTAGAATAGCCGCTGTCGTTGTTCCTTCCTTTAACGCCTTACTGTTTACCCTCTCGAACTCATCTAGGTTGTAAACCCATCTATGGGTTGAAGCTTGAACATTAGACTGCAGGACATTTTTTGCCTTCATTAATTGAACGTTAATTGAACAGGCAGCTTATGTCAAAACAGGGAGCAGGTTTATCTGAAAATATCTACGCTATTTATAATCCGAATAATGCAAATCCTAGCCCTCGTTTACTAAAGTTAACAAGGTGGTGACCGTTTTCCAGTTTCGTGTTGTAGCGATCACCTTGAGTTTCTTTTCGAAAAACTGGTTATTGATCTTGGTCTTTCCATATCCATCGGGGCAGATCACATAAACGAGCGCGTCTCTGCATTCAAAAGAACCTGTTTCATTGGCGGGTGATGCGATTGCTTGGGTCTCTTTTTCCGATCGAGCTTCCCATAAAAAAGTCACGTAGCAATGTGCCGGATCAGTCGAACCCTTGGTCAGAAAAGGGTTGTTTGAAAATACTTGATCTAACTGTGACTGAGACAGGATCAAAACGGGAACGGTTGGTCCGAGTTGATCGAAGATAGTCTTTTCAATCTGTGAGGAATTGGGTTTCTTTTTTGCGTTAAAAACGACGTTACCGCTTTGAAGATAGGTGGTGACTTCTTCGTAACCCAATGTTTCGAAGAGAGCCTTGAGCTCAACCATGCGGATTTTATTTTTACCGCTTACATTGATGCCCCGCAATAATGCTATAAATTTGGACATACTTTTTAGGAAAAGGCAGGTGCCAGTTTTGACCAGGCCAACCATAAACCTGCTATTAGCATACCGATGGCGGATATCCAAAGAAATAGGTCATAGATCTTGGTCGGCCGGAGAGCAGGGATTGCAAATTTGTAGCGGAAATAAATGGCGGAAAACGCCAGCATGGGAAGTAGAAACGCCTGCATGGTTCCGGCAAGAAGCACTAACTCTTTCGGCTTTGGATAGAGCCAGAAAAAGAGGAAGCCTATGATGGGAAAAGCCAGGCAAAGCCACCTTACCCACGTGTGGTTCTTTTCAGGAGTGGATTCTCGCCAACCAAAAATGACCATCGCATCGGCGAAGACTCTGGCCTTGCTTGCTCCTACAACAAAGAAGGTGGAGTAGAGAACCGCAATAGCACCTACCAGAAATAGTCCAACTGCCCAGGATCCAAAAACCGGTTCATACATAGCAGCAAGGGTTCGAATCATTTCCATTCCTTGAGGATGCAAATTCGCCCGGTGTAGGACTGCGGCTCCCAGGATGTAAAATACCACGGTAGAGGAAGTGTATACGATCAGCGAAAGCCAGGCATCCCATTTCATCACCCTCAACCAACCCCTGGCTCTATGGTTCCAGGCATCTGTGTCTTCGCGTTTACCAATGAATGAGGCGTACCCTTTTTCCAAGCACCAGTAAGGGTAATAAACCAGTTCACCGGCACCTACACCGATAATTCCGAACGTTGCCAGGGCGGTTACTATAGGATTAATACCTTCGGTAAAAGGAGGAAGTCGGAAGGACATTCCTTGTTTAAGGCTCTCCCAACTTACCGCCCATTCGGGGTTCATTTGCAGCAGGACAAGATTGATAAGGGTGATTAGTGTGAAGAAGGCGACAAAGGAGGTTACAACGGTTTCAATAGCTCCATAACGACCCCAGAACAGGATGGCAGAAGTGAGCAAAGTTACCAGGATCGCCCAAATATAAATGTCATAGCCTGCGTCTGGTAATTTTGTTGCTATGGCCCTAGTTTCTTCCGCGGAAATTTCGCCTGACGCTAATGCAAGTTTTGCCAGAACTTGTTCTTCTGCTGCCTCATTAAACGCGGCTCCTGTTTCAGTCAAAGGTACGCTGATGCTCAACGCTTGTCCAACCCCGGCAACGATGCCTCCTTGTTGGGCTGTGCTTGTGATAAACATCGCCAACCAAAACCAGGCTATCCAATGAGCCCCTTTGATCTTCAGGCCTGGAAGTCCATTGATCCCCTGTAGCGTTGTTTTCCCAGTCAGTATTACGTAACGACCAATTTCCAGTTGGACAAACACCTTGATCACGCAACCGACGATTATGATCCAGAGAAGCCAGAAACCTGCTTCGGCACCGGTTGCTGTCGTAGCGATCAGTTCACCCGAACCAACAATCCCGCCGGCGATAATAAGTCCCGGCCCCAGTTCTTTGAGAGTTCCAATGATGCTGGTCGGGGCGTTGCGAAGTTTGGAATCGGGCATGGGGTAGAAGGTAGTCTTTGGTGGTGTCGGTGTTCAGGTGTCAGGGTTCCTGAATTAAAAATGCATTTGTTGAAAATGGATCCTTGTCTTGCCAGGGTAGGAGCAAATTTATTCGCGACCATATAGGCGAATCTATCGCGGTTAAAACCGCTCCTACATTTTTGAGATCCCTTTGCACACAGCTGCCCAGCGCCGCATATCACCGGGCGTGGACCGGTTGTGCATAAATCAGCTCCCCCGTGTAGCCGTCGTAGTATTTGAACACAATATGTGGTTTCGGGTAAGCCACCCAGCGTGTTCCTCCCCGCTGTACAGGGTTATTAAATACGTTGTTCACCTGGGCAATGCAGAAGGTGGGATACATGCGTTCCGATCGCGGTGCATCGGAGTAGGCATAGGTTGACCATTTGATGTCCACTTCGCGGGGGCCGTATTTAAAAGGTCCGTTGATCGGTCTTCCGCCTTCGTCTTCTATGGGCATATGATTGACGGAGTTACCGGGACCGGCCGCGAATTCCCACATGTTATCGGTGATCTGGATTGCGAAACTGTTGTGAAGATCTCCGGTGAGCACGAAGAATTGTTTAGGCGCTTTTGTGTTACAGTATTCAATAAGTTCCTCGCGTTCTGTCAGGAAAACCGTCCAGGCCTCGTCCTTGGGATAGGCGTTTTTATCCGCTCCGCCTCCACTGCCGACATGGGGGATCATGAAATCGACCGACGAAACCAGGAAAATAAAATCAGCCGTCGAATTTGCGATTCCCTCTTTAAGCCACTCCAATTGTTGTTGTCCTAGAATAGTTGCATCGGCCTTCCAGGGATCGCTTAACACATGCAAGGAACGATGGGGCCGGGTTTGCAGCATAAAGTACTCGCAGTTGGCTACTTTGAAGGAGCCGTAACTCCTCCGACCGATCGAATAGGTTCCTTCGTTTGATACTTTGGCGGCCGGGGTAATCTTGAGGCGATGTTTGTCGATGACTTCTACCACACCGTAGACTGCCGAATTGGGATTTCCCGGAGGGGCTATATCAAGCGCCATGTCCAGAGTACCGTCGAGGCCTTTCCCCCAATGGACGTGCAGCGTGCTGTAATCCTCCATGTTCATGCTGGTGAAATCAGCTTTTGGATCGTAGAGGATATCGCTGTCTTTCTTAAACTGTCCGCGGCCAAAGTAGGCGTCGGCGTTATGCTCCATCGGGTTGGCCCAACCTACGTAATCATGCCAGGCCTTCACTCCGGGATCCCTGAAAACTGCGCGACGATTTACCAACCCGATTTCGTTGGTGCCGTAAATGTCGTTTAGCAATTCGTGGTCGTCGAAGGTGTAGAAGTTTGGCACGTTTTGATGCCATTCCATGAGGTTGATACCACGGGAAAGGTAGGTTTTATAGTTTTCCCAAACCCCTGCGATAGACGGGGCGATCTCGAGCACTTCGGGAGTTTTTTCAGAGCCGATTCGCACTTGGTGCCGCCAGGCCTCCACCGAGAAGTCTCTGTCTTCTTCGTAAATAAAATCACCGTTGTTTATGCCGAAGAGGACTTTGCCTGTCCACTGATCGTTTAAAATATCGTAAGAGGGGAGATCTGGACCAGCGCCTGAACTTGGATTTTGGTTGATGCAAGAGGTCGCGTGAAATTGAAAATTAAACAGACCTTCAGGGTTATGTGTCTCGTTTCTGAAATCCTTGGAGTCCGGAAAGGTTCTGAATGAGCCTCCTCTGCCTGTGTCGGTTCGATAATAATAAAGGGTATCTGGCTCCAGATTTGTCAGTGTAACCACCGCCGTGTAATCATTTTCCGCCTTTGTTTCAACCGCGGCAGATTGTTGATCCAGAATGTGGCGGTGAGTGCCATAGGTAACCGAAACGTTGGTGGGCCCGTTGGTTCGCATCCAGACACTCATCGTGTCCGATCCAGGACGTCCCAGAAGAGGGCCATGAGTTACCTTGATAGCCATGTCGAGGTTTTGAGACCAGGTTAAGGATGCCGTTAGGAGCAGGAAGACCAGTGAAGTTAATTTCATATCGATTGAGAATTACAGGGAAGTGCTTTTTAGGTAAAGAAAACCTGAAGGTTACGGAGCCTAACCGACTATTTGCCACTCTAAACTAAAACCTGAGAAAAAAACTCTCCTTCGCGGCAGGAAAAGCTAAGGTCGGTTTGAAGGTATAGCGACAATGGATCCGATTGCTGATCCTGACTTTTGAGTCAACCTTGGCGATCTGCTATGCGCTGACCGGTGAACGGGACCTGATGAAGAAGGCAATAAGTGAAGTCCGGGCTCAGACCAGCTCGCCCAAGTGGCATTACAGGCGTGGAGACTTAACCGAGATGCACATCGCCATCTGCTATCTCGTCCTCGGCGACAACGACAAAGCCATCGAGACTCTCGAAGTCGCCAGCAAGATGAACGGCCCCATCTTTCTTAACCGCGAGTTCGACCTCTGGTTCATGTTCGACCGGCTGCGGGGAAATCCGCGCTTTGATAAACTCTTGGAGGATTGAATCTGCTAGAACATTACCTGTGGACTTTGCCACAGGTTTATAATTTCACTTTCGATCAATCGCGGTGCGCTCCTGGCCGAAGGGCAGGACAGAAAGCCTTTGATACCACGTGGTCTCGCCACGTAGAGTGGCTTTCTGAGCTGCGCGATTTCATTTTTTGAAACCACATAAAGCGCAAGAGGCACAGAAAAGAAAATGTAGCCATGGTCGTGAGACCATGAACCTGGAAAGCCTGGGTGAGAAAATAGAGAAGGCTGCCAAGCAGTCCGGTGGCTACTGGCTCAAAACTCTCCGTTGTTTTATAGCTTCAGCTAGAAACTCCAATACGGGAATGGTATGCTCCAGGGACAGGCAGGCATCGGTGATGCTTTGGCCGTAAACCGCCTTGCCCGCCTCGTAGGACTGCTTTCCTTCCACCAGGTGGCTTTCGAGCATGACTCCGGCGATGTTGGCATTGCCGCCCGAGATTTGTCCGGCAATGTCCTTGGCGACAATTGGCTGGTTCCCATGGTCCTTGCCACTGTTGGCATGGCTGCAATCGATCATCAAATGGGGGGTTACTCCGGAAGCTTCCAGCATGTCGATGGCTTCTGAAACGTCGCTGGCCTGGTAATTGGTCCCCGTCCGTGAGCCGCCTCGCAGGATGAGGTGGCAATCGGGATTGCCCGTTGTCTCGAATATGGCTGCCACGCCTTGTTTGGTGACCGAGTTGAACCAGTGACCCTGGCTGGCCGAGCTGATCGCATCGACGGCAATCCGCACACTTCCGGCGGTTCCGTTTTTAAAACCGATGGGCATGGACATCCCGGAAGCCAATTCACGGTGAACCTGGCTCTCGGTTGTGCGCGCACCGATGGCGCCCCAGGAGATAAGGTCGGCAATAAATTGCGGGGTGATGGTGTCGAGAAACTCGGTGGTGCACGGCAAGCCCATTTCATTCACATCCAGCAGGAGTTTGCGGGCCATTCGCAGTCCCTTGTTTATCTGAAAACTGTTGTCGATAAAAGGATCGTTTATCAGCCCTTTCCAACCCACCACCGTTCGGGGTTTTTCAAAATAAACACGCATGGCAATGACCAGCTCACCCTGCAAACGTTCCGCCACCGGACGCAGTTTTTCGGCATATTCCAAAGCGGCCTCGACATCGTGAATGGAACACGGGCCCACCACCACCACCAGACGGTCATCCCTGCCGTGGAATACATCGGCGATGGCTTTCCGCGATTGGGATACTTTTTCGGCGGCCCTCTCGGAGAGCGGGAAATCTTCTAAAAGGATCGCCGGCGGTAACAGCGGCCGCAACCCGGCTATACGAATGTCGTCTATTCTGAATTCCATGGCAGGTATCTAAAGGGCATAAGTGACGCCTTGGTCAATCCTATCCCTGATCAATTGAAATCCGGGGATAAACAGAACCTGAAAGAATCGGGAGCAAGCTCCCTTCCTACAGTTGAGCTACCCAATCCTGATTTGTAGGAGAGCTGCTTGCTCCCGATTTTGAGTTTAAGTTTCACCACAGAAAGAATCACACCCGACCACAATCCTCGGCAACATCAGGGCTTGTATCATCCTGTTTAGTCTTAAGTTAAATTAAAAGATCAATTTCGTCCCGTCCTCTAACGACTGACCTCCATGGATAAAGCTTCACCACCTGCGGGGGATTCCGCGGTTTGATAAACTTTTGGAGGAGTGATTAAAAGGTTGAAAGTGGAAGACGGAAGAATGAATTTTCTGTATGGCTAAAGAAGTGGCAGTCCAAGTGAGCAAGTTAAAAGATTCCGGCAAGGATTATCTCGAGGACTGTCGGAACCTGTCTCCAGCTGAAAGGATTGCTTGCATCCAGCGGCTTCGGGTGGCTTTTTGGGGCGATGAAGCAGCTACCGGACGACTTCAGCGAATTCCTGAGTTTCTTAAACGAAAAGCAGGTTGAGTATCTCGTGGTCGGAGGTTGGGCTCTGGGTGTTCATGGTTATGTTAAAGCAACCGGTGTGGAATTTATTGAATGTTATCCAAGGAGGATGGAAATCGTCTTGGATAATTTGCCCATTCCGGTTATCAGTTACGATGACTTTGTATTAAACAAACGGGCAAGTGGACGTTTAAAAGACAAGGTGGATTTGGAAAGTCTGGGCGAGGAAATAGAATAAGTACCATGAGGTTTCGGAACTTCCGTTCTTGTATTAAATAGGTATTTCATCAATTAAATGGGGATTCCACTGCTCGACAGCCATTCCCCATGGAAAACGATTCTTCTCCAAAATCATCCAAGCCAACCGGTTTCTCAGCTTTCTGGGCCGAACTAAAGCGTCGGCACGTCGTGCGGGTGGGAACGGTCTACGCCGTGGTGGCCTGGTTGATCATCCAAATTGCCGCTACGACCTTTAGTGGCTTCGGCATCCCGGAATGGGCGTTTCGTTTTGTGGTGCTGATGGTGTTATTGGGGTTTCCCGTTTCGCTGATCATCGCCTGGGCTTTTGAGCTGACTCCGGAGGGGATCAAAACGACAAAAGTTGAACAAAAACGGAGGAAACAGAGGTTTCAAAAGCTTTGCATTTACATGTTTTAAAATAGCCCTCAAGTTGTAGCTGTGAAAAATCGTGCGCCTCATAGCTTGTTTGCAGAAAGAACCAACTGGGAAAGCGTGGAAGAACGGTTGAAGGAGGAGCGGCGGCGCAAGCTTCCATTGCTAGAAACCTCCGAAGTGATTGAGCGTTTTCGTCTGTCCTGGAAAGTGGCCAAAAAAGCGGGAACCAAGCGTCGTCACACGGGACTGGTCGAGCAGCAAGCCTGCTTTGCCGCCTTACGGGAAATCAAGCCTTAGTTCTGGCGGTATGGACGATTTGATTACTGCCGCCCGGGAAGTACAGGATTCCCTCGAGCAAGCGGGACTACCTTTCTGCTTCATCGGTGGATTGGCAAACTTGCATTGGGGGGAGCCTCGACTTACCCAAGACATTGATGTGACCGTCCTGGCAGATTTGGGTAATGAAGAAAAGGTGGTGGATGAATTGCTATCCCTGATTTCACCTCGATTTTCGGATGCCCGGGACTTTGCCTTACAGAGTCGCGTGCTTCTGCTTCAGACACAAAGTGGAATTCCCGTTGACCTGGCACTAGGAGCGATGTCCTTCGAGGAAGCCGTTACTTCCAGGGCGAAGGATATTTCTTTTGCCGGTTACTCATTGAGAATTTGTTCAGCGGAAGATCTGGTAGTGCTGAAGGCCTTCGCCAATCGACCCCGGGATTGGAGCGATATTGAAGGAATTCTGTTTAGACAAGCGGGACAGCTGGATTTTCATTATATAATAAAACAGTTAGGAGACCTTGCGCCGTCAAAACCAGATCAGCCAATATTGGAAAGGCTCAAGGAATTACTGGAGGATTGAATTTAAACTACCAAAGACGCTAAACAACGCGAAACAGTTTGAGAGAACAAAAGCACATAGCCTTCACTATCAACAACAGAACATTCCCATGAAAATTACCAAGTTGCTATTCCTGACCCACCTGAGTCTGTATGCATTTCTGACGGTATCTGCCGAGTCATTGCGAGAGGCCATTTCCAAAGACTATGACAACAATCTGGCGGAGCTGTTTGTGCATTTCCACAAGAATCCGGAGCTGTCCTTTCGTGAGTTTGAAACGGCGAAACGGATGGCGAAGGAGCTGCGTGCCCTGGGCTACGATGTGACCGAAGGTGTTGGGCAAACCGGGGTGGTGGCGGTACTGAAAAACGGCGAAGGGCCGACAGTCCTGCTGCGAGCCGACATGGACGGATTACCCGTTCAGGAGGACTCGGATTGAATTACGCATCGAAAGTCCGGCAAGTGGATATAACAGGACTTGAACAACCCGTTATGCATGCCTGCGGCCATGACGTACACATCACTTCATTGGTCGGTACCGCACGGCAATTGCAAAACAGACGCGATCAGTGGTCGGGCACTCTGGTGTTGATTGTGCAACCTGCTGAGGAACGGATAGCTGGTGCAGCGGCAATGATAAAAGATGGCCTCTATACCCGTTTCCCAAAGCCAGAGTACGCCTTGGCATTCCATGTCAGCGCCGATCGACCGACCGGAAAAATTGAAGTAAAACAGGACCTGGTCTACTCCAGTTCAGATTCGGTCGATATTGTGGTTCATGGCGTCGGTGCGCACGGCGCCGCACCCCATAGGGGCATTGATCCGGTTTTGATAGCGTCCCAGATTGTTGTCACACTCCAATCCGTGGTTAGCCGAACCATCAATCCGCTTCAACCCGGAGTCATCACCGTCGGAGCCATTCACGGTGGAACGAAACACAATATCATCGGCAACAAGGTGGAGATGCAGTTAACGGTACGCTCCAACGACCACGAAATCCGGACCCAATTATTAGATGGTATCGACCGGGTAGCCGAAGGAGTGGCGCGCTCACTCGGAGTTCCAGAAGAGCTCTTGCCAGAAGTGATCCGCTCCACCATGGAATCGACTCCTCCCACCATCAACAATGAGCCCACCGCTCAACTCATCCAGGAAACGTTCGCTACTCACTTTGGTAATGATCAGCTGATTGCACTTCCCCCCGAAGGCATGGGCGCGGAGGACTTTGCCCACTTCGTGGACCCGAAACACGGCGTTAAAGGTGTGTATTTCCTCGTGGGCGGTACGCCTGAGGATGAAATCAAAAAAGCCCCTTCCCATCATTCACCTTTCTTCAAGATCGAGCCCGAACCCTCTATCAAAGTCGGCACCGAAGCTATGGTAGTGGCTGCCATGACATTGATGAAGAAACAATAGTCTTATGAAGAAGTGGACGACAACACGGATGAACTGGGATTGTCTGATTCTTAAATTTCGAAGGCCAAAAACCACTAAAGATCATCTGGGGAAAGTTCGAAGAACAAAAGTTAAACTACGAAAAGCGCTGAATTACGCGAAATATTGAAGGCGGGATCTGTCTGAAAAAAACAACTAACCGAGCTTACGACACCCTGCCCCTGGACTCGAATTGATACAAATAAATGGGTCGTATCTCGTCAGTGAGAATCAGTGAAATTTGTGGTTGTTGTTTCTAAGGAACGCGGCACTGCGAGGACGCAGTGGCCCTGCCTTTATCAGTTGAAATGGCAGGGCGAATTTTCGTGCTCTACCGCCCCATATGCTACGACATAAACACTATCTTCCGAATGAAGTACTAAATGAATTTGCTCTACTTTCCGCAAGTCAGGTTTGTGTCAGGGAAGGTTAGAGCAGAATAAGCTCCAAGCCTTTAAACTGCTTATACCCTTTGTCCAAAGTTCCGAGTTTGAGTCCTCCTGCCATGGCGAAGGCGGCGAGGTAGGCATCGGCAACGATTTTGGGCGAGCTCCCAAAATCAAAACAAAGTCCGGCCCAAACTTTCTGGAGTCCATCAGGCTCTTTCACTTCAAACACACAAGGGTCCTGAATAAAGTTCCCATAAAAGGCCCATGCGTCCTTTAGGCTCAATGGGCTACCTTGCATAACTGCGGAATTAACCAGGAGACGAAGCAAGCCCATTTGAGCGGTTCGGCAAATCATTAGTTTTGATCCTTCCTCCAACGCATTGAACCACTTCTCGACCTTCTTGTTGTGAACATGCCTGGGATCCACCAAGGCAAGAAGGACATTGATGTCAGCGAGAATTCCCATACCAACCAGCTTCCTCGGCAGCCAACAGAGATTGTATTTGCTCGCCACTCAAATCGTAAGGCTTTCGTCCTTCAACCGGTAACTTTGGCAAACGCGAAGCATCCGGTTTGGCAGACAATTCGTTAAGGGTTTTTTGTAAGCCGCGAATCAATAAATCCTTAATGGAAGTCCCTTGTTCCGCCGCCGTGATTTTAGCCTTTTTGAATAGCTTATCCGGAATATCAATAGAAGTTCTCATATAAGCATACATGAATATGCGTAGCTATATGTCAAAAGCAAATTGAACACTCCTCCTTGAGAACCATGTGATTGAAGATGTGGGGATGAGCTAATAATTCGCTGTAGGGTCAGTTGCTGGCAACTCGGCCTCCGTGACCCACAATGTTCCCGGAAGGCGTCGATGCAAGCATCGAGCCCTACCTCTATTTCGCTGTAGGGTCAGTTGCTGGCAACTCGGCCTCCGTGACCCACAATGTTCCCGGAAGGCGTCGATGCAAGCATCGAGCCCTACATCTATTTCGCTGTAGGGTCAGTTGCTGGCAACTCGGCCCCGTGACCTACAACGTTCCCGGAAGGCGTCGATGCAAGCATCGAGCCCTATACATCTGGGAGGAATACTATTTTGGGGGATTCCGATGAGCCACAGCATTTCAATTATTCACAGGTGATTTGGTGGAAGCAAAGAACTAGACAAAGCCTGGCTCCTTGGGCATTAAACCAGAACACAACGGCTTCCCTTAAAATTTGTTTTTAAAATATTTCCTCCAACTAAACCTTATGAATTATCAGACAGGGCTTCTAGCTACACTTCTCATATTCTTTTCTGCTTCGGCTGATGCGCAGAAAGCGCAGCACCCATTGGACCCGCTCACGTGGGAGGAGTATTGGACCGTTACCAAGACGCTGCATGAAGCCGGGCAATACGACAAAGGTACCACCCTCACTTCGGTCAACCTGGTTGAACCTGCAAAAGACTTTGTTTTGAAATGGAAATCGGGAAGAACCATTCCTCGATCCGCCAATGTCATCGTGCGCAAAGAGGAAAGGACTTTCCGGGCAATTGTGGATCTGAATAAGGGCGAGGTAAGTGAGTGGACATTGCTGGAGGGAATCCAACCGATGTGGAGCGGTGAAGAATACGGAGCGATGGAGGAAGATATTTTATCTCACCCAGATGTCGTTGCAGCTTTAGAACGTAGAGGAATTAAGGATTTAACCTTTATAAGCTCGGTTGCGCTTCCATTGGGATCTTTTGGAATCGAAGAAGAGGAAGGCCGCCGGATAAGCCACGTCATCTTTATGGAATATCGTGGAGAGAGAGTCGGGTGGCATCGCGAAATTGAAGGACTGGTAGCCGTTGTCGATTTGAATTCTGAAGAGATCATTCGCATAGTGGATGAAGGTGTTGTGCCAACACCTGATGTATCTATTGATTACGATCGAGAAAGTATCGGCAAAGCGAGAGAGGTTCCAAGCCCGATCCTCGTTCAACAGCCGAATGGCCCGGGATTCAAAGTCGATGGGCATATGATCGAGTGGCAGAACTGGCCCGTCATGCCTGTCGCCTGGCATTCCTTTGAGCTTCGTCCTTTCGATTTCTTTGATCGGAACCCTGCTTTGGATTTGCCGAAGTAGGACAGCTCTAGTTATTATTCCCCATTCTCAAATGAAACTTCCCACAGTAGAAAAATGGATTACCATCCTCGCCAACATCGGAGTCTTTGCTGGTTTGATTCTCGTTGCCGTTGAGATCAGGCAAAACACCGAGATTACCAAGGCTCAGATACTTAACGACTATCATTTGGCGGACATGCAACTTGAACTGAAAATGATGGGGGACACGCCACACTTATCATGGACCCGCGCTGTCTACTCACCTGACGAACTTTTGAAGGAAGACCTGGCAGCACTGGATCGCTACTTCAATTACGGGCTCATTCAAATCTCCAGGCTAAAAGACATGCAGATCTACGGTCTGGTGGACGAGGAGACCTTGAATAAAATGACTCAATACCTGGATTGGCATCTGGGCAATCAAGTAGGTCGTCGTTGGTGGGCTCATTTAAGGGAGGAAGAGGATAAAGAATTTGTGGAAATCGTCGATAAAATCCTTGAAGGGAGCGATCCCGAAAGAAATCAGAAATTTCTGGATTCAATGCTTCAACCAGTTAATTCCCAGATTGAAGGGGTTGATCATTGATATGTCCAAAGTTCCAGACTAAACCACCATTATGAAAATTTCGATCAGGATCATCTCGCTATTTTGTTTAATAATTTTCGTCGCTACAGACGTGTCGGCGAATCATCACAAATCACAGCCTGCCAGCTGGTCGCAGTTTCGCGGACCTAATGCTTCGGGCATTTCAGAGAATGGGAAGCCGCCGATTGAAATCGGCCCCGAATCGAATGTGTCGTGGGCTATCGACGTTCCCTGGTCGCCCTCTTCGCCATCGGTCTGGGGAGATAAACTATTTCTAACGACCTGGGATGAAGGTAGCCTGGAGACGCGTTGTTATGATAGGACCAACGGCAAGCTGCTGTGGAAACGAGGAGTGAAACCTGCGCAGTTGGAGGAGTACCATCAATTCGACAACAGTCCAGCCGCGCCAACACCAGCAACCGACGGGAGCCATGTCGTTAGTTATTTCGGCTCGTTCGGGGTGATTTGCTATGACCTCAACGGCAAAGAGCTCTGGAAGTACGAAATGCCTACCGCATGGACACATGGACGTTACGGATCGAGCACCTCACCCATCATAGCGAATAATAACGTTTATCTCATTCGCGATGACCGCGTAAATGCCCGGCTGATCGCCTTCGACGTGACGAATGGAAAACTACGCTGGGAATCTGCCCGACCCGAGGCAAGGGGTGGTTATGGAACACCCATCGTCTGGGATGATCAGATAATCGTTCCCGGATCGGTTCAGCTCAACTCCTATGACCTTGAATCAGGAAAACAGCGTTGGCTTGTGGACGGTTTAAGTCCGGTATCGTGCACAACTCCTGTGCTGGGGAATGGCCGCCTTTATCAGGGCGCCTGGTGTCCCGGAGGATTCGATTCACCAAGGGCGCCTTGGGCAGAGTTCCTGGCCACGCACGACAAGAACACCGACAACAAAGTTGGTGAATCAGATCTGGGTACCAGAACCTGGAACTTTATGCGCGGGATGGACAAGAACGAAAACGACGCCATCGACTCCGATGACTGGGAATTGATGACAACCACTTCAAACAGAACTAAGAATCTGCTTGTCGCAATCGAAGCCGGAGGAAAAGGCGACATCACAACTTCACATGTAAGCTGGTCACACCGGAAAGGCCTGCCCTACGTCTCCTCACCTCTTTTTTATGAGGGCAGAATTTATATGATAAAGGATGGTGGAATCCTGTCTTCCCTGAACGCGGATACGGGTGAACTCTATTTTGAATCAAAGATCGAAGGAGCCGGTAAATACTACGCATCTCCGGTTGCGGCTAATGGTCATCTTTACCTGTCGTCGCTTGATGGACTGTTTAGTGTTGTGAAAGCGGGAGGCAACGAACCTCAGCTCGTCCATCAAGCTGATTTCGGCGAACGCATTTTTGCCACTCCCGCCATTGTAGAAAATAAGATCTACGTGCGGACTGAGACGAAGCTGTATGCGTTTGGGAGTGGAGCTAAAAATTAGATCAGTTTAGTTATAGGTAGTCTCAAAAAAAAAATCAGCATTTGCTGGTGAAACCACGGCACTGCGAGGACGCAGTTGCCATTATCACTTAAATGGTAGGGCAAGAGCATCCCTGTTCTGCCGCCACCAATTTCGAGAGGTGAGGCGTTGTTCGTTCAATGCGATATTAGTGTGATGTATTTTTTTTTTGATACGAAACGTCCAAAAACTGAATGTAGGAGACAGGCAATAAGGATAGATCAATAAAAAACGTCATAATCGGGGTATAATGGGTGTGAAT